>CALMFL010000085.1 GCA_937862595.1 uncultured Fidelibacterota bacterium | reverse complement strand
CTTCCTAAAGAACGGGAAGCGCAGGTTTGGGCGGATTATGTGAATACCCTGATCGCCTTTGTGCACGAAGAGAGGAAAGTACCGATGATCTGGAACGATCATCTTCAGAAAAACGATGCGATCGCACAGCGTCTCCGGAAAGATGTCGTTCTGATGGAATGGAATTATGTCCCGGACTACAAAGCGAACGATCTTGGTCGATTTGCCGGGATGGGATATCCATCGCTTGTCATGGCGCCTTCTCTGGCCTGTTATTTGTCGCGCGTTCTGCCGGTGCGGCCGGGGCTTATGAATACGGACGCAATGGCGGCTTCCGTTCGCGACGGCACGGCGGACGGCATGATCAATACGCTGTGGCTGCCGATGCGCTACCTGCAGGACGCCATGTGGTACGGGATCGCTTACAGCGGATTTGTCATCAACAGCGGAAAACCCATGGACCTGCATGATTTTCACAAACGTTTTGCGAAAAAGGTTTTTGGCACGCGCCTGAACGGGGAACTCGAAGCGTATCTGATCCGCTGGCCGGACCTGCATCTGGATTACCGTATCTACAACGCCCTTGCAGCCGGGACCTTTGACCTCTCCGGAAACTCCCGGTGGATGCAATCGCTCCGGGAGGTTTACGCGCTGTCTGCGGAATTGAACGGCAGCCGTCCCGGCTACCGCCCGCGCAGGAAAGGGGAGATCCTGGAAGCCATGTACCTGACGACGGACGTTCTGCAGGTCATCAGCGAGGGACTGCTCATCTTCAGCGGAGAAGCGGATTCCCTGCCGGGGACATCCGGCTGGCGGGATCGGCTGGCAAAGGTCATCGATGCCGTTGATGCGGAATGGGATAAAGGCCGCTACCCGGACGATCCGGCAAAATACCTGGCGAAATTTCCGAACCAAGAAGGCTCGCACTTGCTGATACTGCTGAAAAAAATGGCACGGCATGCGGACGAAAAAAAACCGTTATTTTAATTTCAGATTTTTACTATAATACTTTATCAAATTCAAGGGTTCGGAGGATAAGATGAAAAGAATCGCATTTCTGTTCATGATCATCCTTGCGGCGGCCCGACCGCTGGCCGCTCAGATCGCCTGGCACACCATGGATGAACTGACCCGGGATATTTATACGGAAGAAAAACTGATCTATGTGCTGGTTTGCTCAAGCTATGATTATTTCGGCAAGATGTTCGAAGAAAAGATCCTGAGCGACGGGGATGTTGCGGATGTTCTGAAGCGTTACTACTATTGCGTGCGTTTCTTTGCAAGCGAAGATGATAGGGTTTACACGTTCTTCGGGAACAGCTATCGCCGCAACGGTTCTCGTCATGAGCTTTTGGAAGCGCTTTCCGTAAGTTCAACGGTGGTCCCGTCCCATATTTTTCTCGATCAGCGGCCATCGACGGGAGAAAAAGCTCTGAATGCGCTCTATGTCTCGCAGGGATATATGCAGAAGGAAGATTTCCTTACGCGAATACGGCAGTATCCCGCAGAATTGGACCTTGCGGGTTATGCGGAGAACGATAAAACGCTTGATCAGGTACGGCGGATCGCCGATGACGGTGACTTTTGCAGAACGATCGCGGAAATCGCGCAAACGACCTCCGAAAATTTCCTGAGTATCCGGGGCTCCGCCATCGGCGGGGGCGGTTTGGGCGCCGGCGGCGGAAACGCCTGGGAAAGCACGGTCCTTTTCAGCGGATTGGAAAAAAGCGGCACGATCCGCAGAAGCGAATTTGACGGCAGCTATTATGCCTCCTATGTGCTTGCCGAAGAACCGGGAAATGCCGGCTGCAAAGAATCTTATCGCTACGTCAGGGATATCCTGCTGGCGTGTTTCCCCGCGGATCAAGGTCTTGATATCCGCTGGGAGATCGATGATGAGGCGCGTTCAGCGCAATTGATCCACGTATATGAAGGTTTTGTCTACCATATCGAATTGACCGCCGGGAACGATCCCGATAAGAACATTAGCCGTCTGGAGCTGACATTTTGGGGAAATCCGGAAAAATAGATCCCGCATTTATAGTGAATCGGTGAGTAATTAACGTAGCGCTCAAATAAAGATACGACAACTCCTCGTATCTTCCTTGCGCCTTAAAAACAATCCTGTAAATCCTGTGATCCTGTCTGCAATTACCCCGTGACCCCGTCTAAGCCTGACCTGAAATCCCGTCAACCGCGCAGCGGAGATCACCAGCCCAGCAAATACGCGAACACAAGCGGCGCGACAATGGTCGCATCGGATTCGATAATGAACTTTGGCGTGTCGATGCCCAGCTTGCCCCAGGTGATCTTCTCGTTGGGCACGGCGCCGGAATAGGAGCCGTAGCTGGTGGTGGAATCGGAGATCTGGCAAAAATAGCTCCAGAAGGGCGTGTCGGTACGTTCCAGGTCCTGATACAGCATCGGCACCACGCAGATGGGAAAATCGCCCGCAATGCCGCCGCCGATCTGGAAAAAGCCGATCCCGGCGTTTTTTGAGTTCTTCGTGTACCAGTCCGCCAGCCAGGTCATGTATTCGATCCCGGACTTCATGGTCGACGGTTTGAGCTCACCCTTGATGCAGTAGGAGGCAAAGATATTGCCCATCGTTGAATCTTCCCAGCCGGGAACGACAATGGGCAGGTTCTTTTCCGCGGCGGCCAGCATCCAGCTGTTTTTCGGGTCGATTTCATAATACTGTTCCAGCACGCCGGACAAAAGCATTTTATACATGTATTCGTGAGGGAAATAGCGTTCGCCCTTGTCTTCGGCGTCTTTCCAGATCTTGTGGATGTGGCTCTGCAGTCTGCGAAAGGCCTCTTCTTCGGGGATACAGGTGTCGGTCACGCGGTTCAGTCCTTTTTCCATCAGATCCCACTCCTGCTGCGGACTCAGGTCGCGGTACTCCGGAACGCGCCGGTAATGCGAGTGCGCCACCAGGTTCATGATGTCCTCTTCCAGATTCGCGCCGGTACAGGTAATGATCTGGACCTTGTCCCTGCGTATCATTTCCGCCAGGGATATTCCCAGTTCCGCCGTGCTCATGGCGCCGGCCAGGGTGATCATCATCTTGTTGCCTTTCGTCAGCTGCTTCTCGTAGGCCGCGGAGGCGTCCACCAGGGTCGCGGCGTTGAAATGCTTATAGTGTTTCAGCATGAATTGCGTAACGGGGCCTTGTTTGTTCATCTTATTTCTCTCTGAATTTGAATTGATAGGACAATAATTTATAATAGAGCTTGGCAACCAGGAATTCGGGGGCTTTGTTCCCCTTGACGGGCGCCAGTTCAACGATATCGAAACCCTGGACGCGCTTTTCTTTGAAGATCTCTTTCAGGAATTTCAACACGGGATACCACGTCAATCCGCCGGGTTCGGGCGTGCCGGTCGCAGGCATGACGGCAGGGTCGAAGACGTCAAGATCGATGGTAATATAGACCGTATCGCCCATTCGGGCAAGTGCGTCCGGGATCCAGTCTGCGGACCCGGCAATATCCTGTGCGAAAAAGCATTTATTCTTGTCAAGATACTGTTTTTCCGAAACGTCCATGCTGCGGATGCCCACCTGTACCAGATTTGCATGCCGCGATGCCTCGTGCATCGCACAGGCGTGGTTGCAGGGGGAGCCCAGGTAGCTTTCCCGAAGGTCGGCATGGGCGTCCAGCTGGACAATGGTAATGCCGGGATGAGCTTCGCACAGGGCTCTGATGACGCCGATGCTGACCGAATGCTCGCCGCCGAAAAAGGTAAGGAATTTCCCCGTCTTCAGGAGTTCGCGCGTCTGTTCGTAAACGCGCTGGCACATGGCTTCGGGCGAGGCGCTTTCGAGGATCGGCGGCAGTATATGAACGCCCTGTTTGTAGACCTCCGAATCAGTCTCGATATCATACAGTTCCATGTTCTCGGATGCTTCAAGAAAGGCGTCGAACCCGGCGTCCGCCCCCTTCCCCCAGGTGCTGGTCCCGTCATAGGGAATGGACTGCAGCAGGACGGCGGCCTTTTGATAGCCGGCGTATTTTTTTTCTATGCCCGCGTAGGTTCTCATGCCTTTTGCTCGTATCCGAGGATCTTGAACATGTCCTGGGCCGACTGTTCGTCGCGGTACACGTAATGGGTGAAATTGCCCTTGTCGTCGCGGTCGATGATCACGTGTTTCGGCGAGGGGATCAGGCAGTGCTTGATGCCGCCGTAGCCGCTGATCGAATCCTGATAGGCGCCGGTATGAAAAAAGCCGATATACAGCGGCTCCTTGTCCGTTTCGGAGTATTTCGGCAGAAGGATCTCCTGATTGAGGTCCTCTGAATTGTAATAATCGGAATTGTCGCAGCTGATCCCCCCGATGTTGACGCGCTGGTATTCGTTCTTCCACTTGTTGAGCGGCAGAAGAATGAACTTTTCGTGAATGCTCCAGGCGTCGGGGATCGTGTTCATCAGGCTGTTGTTGATAAGATACCAGGTTTCGGTATCGTTCTGGACTTTCTGTTCCAGCACCTTGAAAATAATGGCCCCCGCTTCGCCCACGGTGTATTTCCCGAATTCGGTGTAAATGTCGGGTTCGGGAACGTCTTCGTTGGTGCAGGTTTCCTTGATGCTTTCGATAATGGCGTTGATCATGCTCTCGTAATCATATTCAAAGCCCAGATGATTGCGGATGGGAAACCCGCCTCCGAGATTAAAGGAATCCAGGGAGTCGCTTTCTTTTTTCAGATCGACGTAAAGCTGAAGGGCCCGCTTGAATTCGCCCCAGTAGTACAGGGTGTCCTTGATGCCGGAGTCCACAAAGAAATGCAGCATCTTGAGTTCCACGTCTTTATTGTCCTTGATCTTTGAACGGAACAGCGACATGATCTCGGATTGGGGAATGCCAAGTCGTGACGTGTAATAGGCGGATTGCGCCTGTTCGTTGATCGCCATGCGAAGTCCGATCTTCATCTTCATGCCGGGACGGATCCGGTGGATGCGGTCCAGTTCGTTGATGCTGTCCAGGATCAGGATGGACTGGCGGAATCCCGCTTCCTGCAGGTGAATGATCTTTTCAAGATATTCGTCCGTTTTATAGCCGTTATGGATAATGATGCGGTCGGTGGTGATCTTCTTGTCGCGGTAGAGATGCAGGATCAGGTCGATATCGTATGCTGACGAAGTTTCTATGTGGACATCGTGCTTCAGCGCCTCGTTGATCACGTGGTAAAAGTGATTGCACTTGGTGCAGTAGCAATAAAAATAACGCCCCTTGTATTTGTGTTTTTTAATCGAGCGGTTGAATAAATTCCTGGCCTTTTTGATCTGATCGCCTATTTTGGGAAGGTAAATGAAGCGGAAAGGCGTTTCGTATTTTTCTATCAGATATTTCAGGGAAACCCCCTGAAAGGTCAGGTAGCCGTTCCGCAGGTCAAATCCTTCCTGCGGAAAATAATAGCTTTGGTCGATCAAATCAAAATACGTGTTTTTCATTATGCGTCGTCTCTGTCCTTCATTTAAAGGTTCACCCGCCGGATGTTGGCCTTGTCCGTTCCGAGGAAATGGAAAAAGCCTCGCTCCGCGTTCCGGTGCTCAGCGTTTCGGTTTGTCCTCATTTGTAAGGAATATATCGAAAGTGATTTTTTTATACAACTAAATATCACGATGAAAAAAATAATTACAGCCCGCCCGAAAGGCTCTTTTCCGTAGCGGACGACGGGCCTACCTGCGCAGGGGAAGAGGACTGGAAACGCCCGCGTAGATCCAGTTGAACACGCCGAAATAGGGATTGAATGCGATGTGCGCCTCTCCGAGCATCGCTTCGGGTTCGCGGCTTTTGTACAGGTATGCGAAAAGGTCAAGGCAGGGGATCTCAAGGAACAGATATGTGAACAGTGTGAAGCGGAAGCGGCCCGATACGCCGGCGGATACGGTTTGTAAGGCATAGCTCTCTTCTTCGAGGCTGTTGAAAAAGTTCCAGGCGTTATATCCAAGCGATACGGACATGATGGGCTGGATCTTAAGAAAATTCAGATCCCAGGTATAATAATAATCGCCGTACAGGCGCTGTACGTTCAACGCGCCGGTCACGCCGGTGAAATCTCCCAGATACGCGGGAGAGGGCTCTAATAGGTGCGCTTCGCTGAGTTCGACATGGATGCCGGCGTAGCGCATTCCCCAGGCGGTTTTTTGATCCAGGGTCCGGGAGAACCCTGCCGTAAACGTATAATTGTCCGGCCCCGGATTCGAAAAATCATTTTGCGCCAGCTCGATCAGCTCAATCCCCAGAAAAACGGTGGTGCGCTGTTTGTTTTCCGCCCCTGCTGCCGGAGCGGATATCCCCGGGACCGCATACATGAGGCTCAGGGTAAGGACAAGAATTCCGCAATATTTTTTCATGCGCAAAATCTATTTTGACGCAGCCGGAAATGCAAATGAAAAACGAAACCCCGTCGCGACTCTTAGAGTATGATTTTATCGGTTCGCTTAATATAACCATTTAATCGGCTGCTGTACGAAGCCCCGTCCCGACTCTTCGGGATCGGGGCGTAGTAGAGCGGAGAGGAAGGGATTTCCCCGCAGGGGTCCCCTTGGGAGAACCCCCGGTCCGCTTACCACAACTTATTTTCTTTAAGGTGGTTTCTTAACCAGATATTGCCATCGGCTTGTTTTAAGTGCATCTCGCGTTTACATGCTTCTGGCCTTGAAGAAAACGTTTCGGAATATATAATTTCAAAGGGAGCATGTCCTTTTGTTGATCTCACTTTTTTCCTGTTATGTGTTTCTAATCTGGTTTTCAGGTCGAATGTATGACCGATATAATGAAAATCATGTTTTAAGCTTTTCAGAACATAAACATAATATATTTTGCACATATCGTCCCCACAATATACCCGCGGAGAGGAAGGGATTTCCCCGCAGGGGTCCCCTTGGGAGAACCCCCGGTCCGCTTACCACAACTTATTTTCTTTAAGGTGGTTTCTTAACCAGATATTGCCATCGGCTTGTTTTAAGTGCATCTCGCGTTTACATGCTTCTGGCCTTGAAGAAAACGTTTCGGAATATATAATTTCAAAGGGAGCATGTCCTTTTGTTGATCTCACTTTTTTCCTGTTATGTGTTTCTAATCTGGTTTTCAGGTCGAATGTATGACCGATATAATGAAAATCATGTTTTAAGCTTTTCAGAACATAAACATAATATATTTTGCACATATCGTCCCCACAATATACCCGCGGAGAGGAAGGGATTTGAACCCCCGGTCCGCTTACGCGAACACCGCATTTCGAGTGCGGCGCATTCGACCAGACTCTGCCACCTCTCCGCGGGTAATATAAAGAATTATTTTAAAAGAGCAATCATGATTTTTGTCTTGCCGCAACTTCAAGATGCGGCACTTGAAATATGATGGGGAATAAGCATTATCGTGTTGTTTACAAGCCCGGGAACCGGCAAGTTTTTTTTTCGTTAAGGCTTTCTCCGGGTTGGATTTGAACGAAATTTGGCTTTCTCGGATAATTGTCGTATATTAGCAAAAACAAAAGGAGAAAATATGATCAACAAAAAACTGGAGGAGCGGATCAATTACCAGATTAACCGGGAACTGTATTCCGAATATCTGTATCTTTCGATGTCCGCGTACCTTGAGAACAATGGCCTCGCCGGCATGGCGAATTTTATGCGCGTCCAGGCCCAGGAAGAACATTTTCATGCGATGAAATTCTTCACTTATGTCAATGAGCGCGGCGGGCGCGTCGTGCTGGATGCCATTGAACAGCCGCCCGTGGACTTCGAGTCCCCCCTCGCGGTCTTTGAAGAAAGTCTCAATCATGAAAAGATCGTGACCGACCTGATCAATAAGCTGATGGACCTTGCCATTGAGGTGAACGATCACGCCACCCGCAGCTTTCTGAACTGGTACGTGGACGAACAGGTGGAAGAGGAAAACTCTTTCCAGACGATCATCGACAAACTGGAACTGGTCGGCGGCAAAGGGCATGGATTGCTGATGCTGGATAAGGATCTCGGTCTGCGCGTGTTCACGCCCCCGGTCGCGGAATGACCTTTAAAACAAAACCAAAGAGGTGATTATGACAAAGTTACGCGAAATCTATTATTGCCCGATCTGCGGCAACGTCATTGAAGTTTTCAATGAAGGAGCTTCCGCGCTTGTCTGCTGCAATCAGAAGATGCAGAAACTGGAAGCAAAAAAAGAAGATTCAACGCTTGAAAAACATGTTCCCTATGTGGAAGCGACCCCCGGGGGCATCCTGGTCAAGGTCGGCCAGAATCAGGCGCACCCCATGATGGAGGAACATTACATCAAGTTCATTGAAGTCCACACGAAAACCATGGTCCTCAAGGCCGAACTGAACCCGGGCGACGAGCCGCGCGCCGAATTCCCGGTTAAGAAGGAAGATGTGGTCAAAGTGCGCGAATGGTGCAATATTCACGGACTCTGGGAAGCCTGATAAGGAGAACAAAAATGGAATTCAAAAACACAAAAACCGCTCACAATCTCATGAAGGCCTTTGCCGGCGAAAGCCAGGCGCGCATGCGTTATTCCTATTACGCTTCCGCAGCCAAGAAAGAGGGCTTCCTGCAGATCGAGGAGATCTTTCTTGAAACGGCCGAGAATGAAAAAGAACATGCGAAACTGTTTTACAAACAGCTTCTGGCAAACGGCATGGGCGGCGCAATGCTGAACGTGAATGCGGAATATCCGGTGGGACTTGCCGATACGCTCAAGAACCTGGAATATGCCGCCGACGGTGAACATGAGGAATGGAGCGACCTGTATCCTTCCTTTGCCGATACGGCCGAAGAAGAAGGCTTCCCCGAGATCGCCAGGGTATTCCGCGGCGTCGCCGAAGTGGAGGTCCGCCATGAAGACCGCTATCGCAAGCTGATGAAAAACATCAAAGAACATTCGGTCTTCAAAAAAGACGGAAAGGTGTTCTGGAAATGCCGCAATTGCGGTCATATCGTTGAAGACATCGAAGCTCCGGATGTTTGCCCGGTTTGCATGCACGACCAGAAATACTTCGAGCTCTGGGCTGAAAATTATTAAACCGGGTTCGTTCACCCGGATCCCCCAAAGGGGGCGGCCTGCGGACTGCCCCCTTTTTTTGTTTCCCTCCCCCGGGGTGAAGACGTTTTAACGACGGTCTTGGACGGCGATATTTTCCTGTCGGGCTACGGCGGTTCATTATCTTTCCGCTTTTGCCTTTTTCCTTTTGTTTTTTGCCCTGTGTTCGTTGTATATTTCTAGGCTAATTTGGTTAAAAAAGCAATAGGAGATATGATAAAATGGGTATTATGGATAAAATGCGGCAAAGAATGGGGATCGTGATGATCGTTCTCGTTCTTGCGTTCGCCATCACCATTGTCTTTGACTGGGGTGCGGGCGGCGTTGACACCTTTATGGGCGGACGCGATGTGGTCGGTGTTGTGAACGGGGAAAAGATCACCCTGAAAAGCTTTTATGAGACCTATAACGCGGCGCTTGAACAATACCGGAATGCCGGCATTGACCTTACGGCGCAGGTGACGGAAACCGTTCTTCAGCAAACCTGGGAAACCGCGGTCAGCCAGATCCTGTGGGCGCAGGAGATCAAGCGTCTGGGTATTAAAATATCCGATGAAGAACTCTATTTCCATCTGGAGAACAACCCGCCGGAATTCTTGAAAACACAGGAAGTCTTCCTGACGGACGGTGTTTTCGACCAGTCCAAGTATATCCAGGTGCTCCGCAATCCTCAGGGGAACGAATGGCTCGAAATTGAGAATTATCTTCGCCTGAACGTACTGCCCTACCAGAAGCTGAACAGTATTATTCTGACCTCGGTCGTGGTGGACGAGAATGAGATCCT
>CALMFL010000084.1 GCA_937862595.1 uncultured Fidelibacterota bacterium | reverse complement strand
ACTTTTCATATACCGCCCAGATCGCGCCCAACCGCGACCTTGGGATCCAGGTTTCGGGGAACCTGGCCAAGCGGACCCTTTTCTACCGGGCGGCGATCCTCAACGGCGCACAGGACGGAAGCAGTGCCTCCGGCGACGCCTCGGATCATAAGGAAGCGGCGGGAAGACTGTCCTGGAAACCCTTTGCGAATTCCGGGCATACGGGATTAAAATCATTTACGCTGGGGTTCGGCGCATCGTACGGACTGCAGACGGATGAAGCCCCCGGGAGCGTCTGCACCCCGGTCAGGACGAAGGTCTTTGCTTACCATGCCGCCGCGAAAGGGGACGGTCCCGTCCTGCGCTATTCCCCGCAGATCGCCTGGTACGGCGGAAAGATCACACTGATCGGGGAGTACATCGTGGCAGACCATCGTGTGTCGATGGGCGGAGCGCAGACGGCGGACCTCAGGAACCGGGCGGGAAGCCTGAGCCTGGCCTGGGCGATCGGCGGCGGAACACGCAAGGATTCGGGGTTCAGCCCCGTCCATGCTTTGGATTTTTCCGGCGGCGACCGGGGCGGACTGGAGCTGGTCGCGCGGATCCATGGCTTTATTGCGGATCCGGAAACCTTTCCCCTCTACGCTTCCGCGGCAGGCTCGGTGTCACGGGTGATCACGGCGGAAGGCGGCCTGGCCTGGTATGCCGCGGACAATACCTGCCTTAAACTGATCTATACCGCATCGCATTTCAAAGGCGGTGCGCAGGACGGGGACCGCAGTCCCGAACGCGCCCTGACGCTCACCGGCAATCTCACATTTTAACGAAAAGGCAAATCCTCCATGAGATCATCCCATAAGATATTGCTTCTGTCCCTGCTGGTTCTCGGACTTGCGGCCGGAAAGAAAAACGCGGACCCCGAAATCCTGAACGTATCCTACGACCCGACCCGTGAATTTTACAAGGAATACAATGCCGAATTCATGAACTACTGGAAAGCAACCGGCGGAGGCAAGATCGTGATCAAACAATCTCACGGCGGGGCGGGCAAACAGGCGCGCGCCGTGATGGACGGACTTCCGGCCGATGTGGTCACGCTTGCCCTCGCTTACGACATCGATGTGATCGCCGAGAGGACCGGGCTTCTCCCCGCCGACTGGAGCACCCGCCTGCCGAACAATTCAGCGCCCTATACCTCGACGATCGTCTTCCTGGTCCGGAAAGGGAATCCCGAAAACATCCGGGACTGGGACGATCTGGTCCGCCCCGGACTCGAGGTGATCACGCCGAATCCCAAAACCTCCGGCGGCGCCCGCTGGAACTACCTTGCGGCATGGGCCTTTGCCCTGAAACGGGAACTCGGGACCCTGAAAGATCTCGATAAGCTCGATCCTGCCGTAATGAAGGCGGCGGAAAAAAAGGCCATGGCCTTCGTCAGCGGGATCTTTGAACATGTCCCGGTCCTGGATGCCGGCGCCCGCGGGTCGACCAACACCTTCGTTCAGCGGGGGATCGGGGACGTTCTCCTCGCCTGGGAAAACGAAGCCTTCCTGAGCATCAATGAACTGGGTCCGGAAAATTTCGAGATCGTCGTGCCGTCGATCAGCATTCTGGCGGAGCCGTCCGTAAGCCTGGTGGACAAGAATGCCGAAGCGCACGGAGTAAAAGCGATCGCCGAAGCCTACCTGCAGTACCTGTATTCTCCGGCCGGCCAGCGCCTGGCCGCAAAGCATTACTATCGACCCGCCTACCCGCAGTTCGCGGATGCAAAGGACATTTCACGTTTTCCCAGGGTCGAGCTCTTCCGGATCGATGAGGTTTTCGGCGGCTGGCAAAAAGCCCAGAAAACGCATTTCAATGACGGCGGGACTTTTGACAGGATCTATCTGAAATAGGGGAACGATGAACGCCATAAAAAAACACCGGGTGTTACCCGGCTTCGGCCTGAGCCTCGGCACCTCCCTGTTCTATCTCGGACTGATCGTCCTCCTTCCCCTGTCGGCGCTTATTTTTCGCAGCAGCGCCCTGGGGTGGCAGGGATTGTGGGAGATCCTCGGCAGTGAACGGGTCCTCCGCTCCTACCGGCTGACCCTTGGCACATCCTTTGCGGCGGCAGGGGTCAATGCGGTGTTCGGATTCATCATCGCCTGGTTCCTGGTCCGGGTAAAATTCCCCGGGAAAAAGATCGTGGATTCCCTGATCGATCTGCCCTTCGCGCTGCCCACTGCGGTCAGCGGGATCGCCCTGACCGCGATCTACAGCCGGAACGGATGGCTCGGCGCTCCGCTTGAAGCCCTGGGCATCAAGGTCGCGTTCACGCCCGTCGGGATCACCTTTGCCATGATCCTGGTCGGACTTCCCTTTGTGGTCCGGACCGTCCAGCCTGCGCTGGAGGAACTGGAGACCGAACTCGAGGAAGCGGCGCTCAGCCTGGGCGCCGGCCGATGGAAGACATTTTGCCGGGTGATCTTTCCCATGGTCCTGCCGTCGCTGATGACGGGCTTCGCCATGGCCTTTGCCCGGGCGCTCGGAGAGTACGGTTCGGTGGTCTTTATCGCCGGGAATATGCCCATGAAGACCGAGATCGCGTCCCTCCTGATCATTACCAAGCTCGAACAATACGATTATGCCGGCGCCACGGCGATCGCGATCGGCATGCTGGCGATCTCATTCCTGCTCCTGCTGCTGATCAACGGCCTGCAATCCTGGAGCAGCCGCAGGCTGAAGGGGATATAAAGATGGAACAGGAACGCTATCGGCGTGCGCTCAGGGCACCGCGCCCGGTCAACATTCTTATCGGCTTTCTGGCATTGGGATTTATCGGATTGTTCCTGGTCCTGCCGCTGATCGTCGTTTTTTCAGAGGCGTTCCGCCAGGGCTTGCAGGTCTGGTGGAAAAGCATCTCCGATCCGGATGCCCTGTCCGCGATCAGGCTGACCCTGCTCGTCGCCCTCATCGTCGTGCCGCTGAACACCATATTCGGGCTGACGGCCGGATGGGCGCTGGGAAAGTTCCGCTTCAAGGGCCGCAGTTTCCTCATCACCCTGATCGACCTGCCTTTCTCGATCTCACCGGTGATCTCGGGACTGATCTTTATTCTGCTTTTCGGCACCTACGGCTGGTTCGGCCCCTGGCTGACGGCGCATCATATTCAGATCATCTTTTCTGTCCCGGGCATCGTGCTTGCGACCCTGTTCGTCACCTTTCCCTTTGTTGCACGTGAGCTGATCCCCCTGATGAGCGAGCAGGGGACGGAAGAAGAACAGGCGGCCCTAACCCTGGGCGCCGGCGGGTGGCAGACCTTCCGCCGGATCACGCTGCCGAACGTGAAATGGGGACTGCTGTACGGCATCATTCTCTGCAACGCCCGCGCGATGGGCGAGTTCGGAGCGGTTTCCGTCGTATCGGGGCATATTCGCGGTGAAACGAACACCTTGCCGCTGCATGCGGAGATCCTGTACAACGAATACAATTTTACCGCCGCCTTCGCCGTCGCATCCCTGCTGACGCTGCTTGCGCTGGTGACCCTTATCGTCAAAACGATCGTTGAAATGAAGAACGATCCCCGGAGAAGATCATGAGCATCAAACTTGAGAATATCAGCAAAACCTTTAACGGGTTCAAAGCCCTGGATTCGATCAATATCGAATTTGCGGACGGGAAGCTGACCGCCCTATTGGGACCTTCAGGGTCCGGGAAAACGACCTTGCTGCGCCTGGTGGCGGGACTGGAGATACCCGATCCCGATCCGGCGGGAAGGATCCTGTTCAACGGCAAGGACGTGGTGAACGAACAGGTCGGCCGGCGCCGGGTCGGATTTGTTTTCCAGCATTACGCCCTGTTCCGCCATATGAACGTCTTTGAGAATGTCGCGTTCGGCATGCGCGTAAAAAAACGCAGCGAACGTCCCTCGCAGGAGGAGATCCGAGAACGGGTGTTCGAGCTGCTGCGGCTGGTCCAGCTGGATTCGATGTACAACCGCCTGCCTTCGCAATTGTCCGGCGGACAGCGTCAGCGGGTCGCTCTGGCACGTGCGCTTGCGATCCGGCCGGAGGTGCTGCTGCTGGATGAGCCCTTCGGGGCGCTCGACGCCAAGGTGCGCACGGAACTGCGCAGATGGCTGCGCGATCTGCATGAACGCCTTCACTTTACGAGCATCTTTGTCACGCACGATCAGGAGGAAGCTCTGGAGATCGCGGACCGTATCGTCCTGACGAATCAGGGCAGGATCGAGCAGACCGGAACGCCGGAAGAGGTTTTTCATAACCCCGCCAACGAATTCGTGATGCGTTTTCTGGGCGAGGTCAATGTTTTTCATGCGCGTGTGGACGAGAATGCGGCCGGTCAGGTCAGCCTGAAAGAACGGGGCGAGCTTTCCGACGCCAACCTGCTGATCCGGCCCCATGACTTTCAGATCCATCTTGAAAACCCGCCGAAGGGTTCGCGGATCGCCGCCGTGATCCAAAAGATCCGGACCGCAGGGCCCATCGTCAGGATCGACATGAGCGACGAGGAAAACAAAGCCATTCTGGTCCATCTTTCCCATGAAGAATTCCGGGCGATGTCCCTGGCATGCGGACAGAGGGTGTTCCTGACGCCCCGTCAGCTGAAGATCTATGCGAACGGAAAGAAAAAGCCGAAATGACGGACGCCGGAAATAATCGCTTTACCCGTCATATTTTCGTGCGGCCGCGATCACGGCAGGATTTTCATGAACGCCTGAACGATGCTTGCGAACAGGACCGCGATCAATAAGTACTTCAATACCTTCGGCGGCGTGACCTTGCTGAGCATCGCGCCGAATTGCGCTGCGATCAAAGAACCGAGAACAACCGGCAAAACCAGAAGGAACTCCACCTGAAAAGACAGGATCTTCCCCAGAGATCCGAAAAATGCCCCGAAAAACACAATGGCGAGGCTGGTGCCGATCGTGATCTTTGTCGGGATCTTCAGGACCCTGATCATGACCGGGATCAGAATGATCGCGCCGCCGACACCCGCTATGCCGGAGAGAAGTCCGGTCAAGGCCCCCAGAATGATACTGAATGCTTTGTGTGTCCGGATATCTTCCATTTTTCTTGCATCATGGTCCGATCTGTCCGTGAACAGGAGGATGAAGGAAACGATGACCAGGACCGTGAAAAGGATCAGGACAAAGCGGTTCTCCATATAGACGGACAAATACGAGCCCGCAAAGGCAAAAACGCCCATCGGGATGCCGATATACAGCAAGGTGGGGATATGAACGAAATTATTTTTCCGGTGGGTCAGCATTCCCGAAAGCGAAGCGAAAAAAACCTGGACCATGGATAGGCCCGCGACGGCCTTCATGGAAAGTTCGCCCGCCCCCAGGAGCGGAGGAAAGGTGAGCAGGAGCGGGATCATGACAATGGCGCCGCCGAAGCCCAGAAAACCCGACAGGAAACCGCTGACGATGCTGATGCAGAACAGGATAAGGATCATGGATCTGTTTGCCTTTGCGTTTCGGGAAGAAAGAACCGCTATGCGGACCGGACATTCCCGGCTATCCGGTCCGGTAAAATTTAGTCCGATATGCACAGCTTTCCTAAAGGAAAAAGGGAGGAATGCGATCAGGAGATCAGGTCCAGAAGGCCGTTGATGATCGTCAGGGGATGCGGCGGGTTCCCGGGAATATAGAGGTCGACCGGGATCTTATCCAGGATGCTCCGGTCCAGGGCGGGACTGTCCGCAAAGATGCCGCCGCTCAGGGCGTCGGTGCCGCAGAGGATGAACAATTTGGGCGCCGGAACGGCATCGTAGGCGATCTGCAGCGCGGCCGCCATGTTTTTTGTGATCGGGCCGGTCACCAGGATCCCGTCCGCATGACGCGGCGAGGCCACGAACTCGATGCCGTAGCGTCCCATGTCGAAGTTGGCGTTCCCGCCGGCATTCAGTTCGAATTCGGCCGAGTTGTCGCCGCCCGCCGATACCTGGCGGAGTTTCAGGGAACGTCCGAACATCTTTTTTATCTGTTTTGCTATACGCGTCTGATCGCAGCGGATCGCTTCCGTCTGTCCCTCCCGAATGATCAGGCGCTCCGGGTCGTTCGTGGCAAGCTTGTGGTCGTTGGTAAAGCTCACCTTTTCCGGGAAGCGGAACGCGCACTCGCCGCAAAAGCAGCAGCGGGCAAGGTCGATGCGGAAGGGGCCGGTTTTGATGGCGCCGGTCGGACACAGCGCGACCAGGGCCTGTTCATCGGTCTTCCCGGGACGGATCTCCGGACGTCCGCGGTAGGGCGCGGGAACGACCGCCGTGACCGGATCCGGAATGAACTGCCGCCCGTTATGCCTGATGATCTTAATTTCGTCGAACATGCCGTATCCTGTCCTAAAGATCAAAGCCGCAATAGCTCAGATCGTAGCTTTTGTTGTTGATGGGAAAATCCGATATTTCCAGGTTCCGGAGTGAAAGCTCCAGCGCTTTCCAGTTGTGCAGGGAAGGATCCTTCACCTTATAAAAACGCAGATCCCCGGAAGGGCCCGTCACGGCGCAGTGGCAGATCTCGCCCCGCCAGCCCTCGGTCAGGGAGATGCAGAAGCTGTCGGGCGCCAGGGATGCCAGGGTGACCGGTCTTTCCGAAGCTTCGTCGAAGGTTTCGTGCGAGAGAACGTCCCGGATCCACGCCATGGAACGCTTGATCTCTTTTCTGCGCAGCAGGAAGCGGGAGAACACATCGCCCTTGGACAGGACCACGGGTTCGTAAGGGTAATATTTAAAGCCGGCGAAAGGATGCGACATGCGGATATCCCTCGGAATGCCGGTCGTACGCGCCACCATGCCCACGGCGCCGATCGTTCTTGCCTGCTGTTCGCTCAGGGTGCCGATGTCGTCAAAGCGGTTCTCGACGCTGGGCAGCTTATAGGCTCGGTGCGAGAGCTCGACGAACATCTTTTCAAATGAACTTAAGGCATCCAGCAGATTCTTCTTGAGCGTTTCGTTGAAAGGATGGTACGTGCCGCCGACGCGGACCATCCCCTTGCCGAGACGGTTCCCGCACCAGGACTGCGTATAATTGATGATGCCGGTGCGCAGAATGCCGAAGATATTGGCCCCCAGGGCATAGGCGATGTCCGTACAGAGCGCGGCAATATCGCCGATATGGATGGCGATCCTTTCCAGTTCGAGGGCGATGGCACGTTCTATCGCAAGCTGCCGGCTTAGCGGAATGCCGGCCAGGGATTCCATGACCTGCGCAAAGGCAAGGCTGTGGCCGACCGCGGTATCGCCGGCGATCGATTCCGCAAGGATGGTCCGCTGCAGCAGGCCGTCTTTTTTCAGCATCAGGCGTTCGATCCCGCGGTGCTGATAGCCTAACTGTATTTCAAGATGGAGGACGTTTTCGCCGTTGCAGATGAAGCGGAACTGCCCGGGTTCGATAATGCCGGCATGAACGGGGCCCACGCTGACCTCGTGCAGTTCCTCGCTGTCGATCCGATAAAAGGGATAGGCGTTCATATCGGCCGCCTGATCGGCGCGTTCCTGCGCGTAGCGGAGAGGTTTCAGCCAGGGATGTCCGGTAAAGAACACCCCGAAATTCTCATGGATCTCCCGTTCAAAGAGATGCAGGGCGGGAATGCGCGGGGTCAGGGATGCCAGCTCCCGGCCGCCGGAAGCGTCCTGCTTGTGGGACAGGACGCAGAGCTCTTTCTGCAGATCGTCGGCGATGCAGATGATGAATTTCAGTCCGTCGTGATCCGGGAAAGCGAAATAATTCACACAGTGGGTTTCCGGCTTCAGCAGCAGGGTTTCGACTGCGGCGGTAAAATCCGCATAGGGAAGAACGGGGATCGCGTCCAGGCGGACCGAATCCGAATTGCTGATGATGAGGTATTTTTTATGGTCGGTTTTCATGGCGTTTATGGAATGAGGGTTATGGCGGAGCGGATCAGTCCGGTAAAGAATTCGGGCGGAAAGAATCCCAGATAGATGACCAGGGCGAAAAGGATGAATTGCGATACGGTCTCGAAGCCGTTCAGCTTGATCTGGCCGGGGCCGGTGTTCCGGGTTTCATCCGAATACAGCAGTTTGAACAGGTGCGTCGCGAAGACATACAGGATAATGCACAGCAGGAGCAGCACATACACGGCGGCGACGACATGATGTGCGGAGAACAGGGCTTTAAAGACGAGGAATTCTGAAATGAACAGCCCGGACGGCGGCATGGCGGTGATGGAAATAAACCCGAGGATCATCACAAGGCTTCCGGCCGGATTGATCTTCATGTAATTCCCCGCATCCTTGATCCAGTAGGAGTGAAAAATGCTGTGCGCCTGGCCGATCTGGTAGAAGAGCCCGGCCTTGACAAACGAATGGAAGACCAGATGCAGGATCGCCGCATAGGCGCCTACCCGTCCGAGGGAAAGGGCGAGAATGACGATCCCCATGTGCTCAAGGCTGGAAAACGCGAACATGCGTTTGAAATGCCTGATGCGGAGCAGCTGTATCGCGGACAGGGTTATGGAGATCAGGCCGGTGAGCATCAGCAGGGCATTGGCCCAGGGGCGGCATTCCGAATGCACGAGGATCGTGTAGACCCGGAAGATCCCCAGAAAGCCGACGTTCATCAGCGCCGTGGAAATGAAGGCGCTTACCGGCGAGGGCGCGGCGGTATGCGCATCCACCGTGACCGTGTGAAGCGGGGCGACGCCCATTTTTGCGCTGAACCCGGTCAGGACCAGCAGGAATATGATCTTCAGCCACAGGGGGTCCATGAGCGGCGCAATGGAGAGCAATGGCCCGAAGCCCAGGTTGGAAACGCCCTTTTCGCTTGCGATCGCGCTCAGGAACAGTATTCCCATGAAGGCAAGCGCCACCCCGATCGAGGAGACGAACAAATATTTCCACGAGGCTTCCAGCGCGGTCTTGTTCTTTTCATGGTAGATCAGAATGGCGACAAAGACCGTGGTCGCCTCAATGGATATCCACATGACCGCAAGATGATCCGCAAAATAGGCGCCGGTCATGGCGGCGATCAGCAGGAAGAGGGAAGCGTAATAGAACCCGTCCTTTCGAAGGGTTGACGGATGCCGGGCGATATACAATTCGCTGTGATAGAAAGTTGCGAAACTGAGAACGGTCAGCACCAGGGAAAGCAGGGTGCCGATCGTATCGAATTTGAAATACAGGGAGTCCTGTTCTCCCGGATGGAGAAAAGCGTATGCGGACAGAGCCGTTTGTCCGGCAAGGAACAGGATCTTAATGACCGTATTCAAGGCCTTGCCGCGCACCAGCAGGAGCAATACGCTCAGGATGAGGACAAGGATGAAATAGAGGAGGAGCATCATACGCTTAATCTTTCAGCTGCGCAAGCCGGTTAATGTGGGTGCTTTGAAAGGTGTTTCCCACGTGGTTGATGAACACCCCGATGACCAGAATGCCGATAACGATATCAAAGAGAACGGCCAGGCTGACCATGAAGGGCATTTCGCTTCCCACGGCGAGGGACAGCAGAAAAACGCCGTTCTCGATGATCAGATATCCCACCAGATGGCTGAAAATGTTCTTATGGATAATGATAAAGTAGATCCCGCTCAGCACGGATGTCAGGGCGACGGTAAAGAAGCGGACCCGGATGCTCTGGCTGTTCAGGGCATTGCTCACAAAAAAACTGCCGACCAGGATCAGGGCGACAATGATCAGCGAATAAAAGACCGGAATGGCGCTTTCGTGCACCCGTTTCAGGTTGTTGCTTTTTCGGATCCTTCTCAGGAACCAGGGGATCACCATGGCCTTTACGATCAGCGTTTCAAGAAGAATAAGGATCAGTCCCAGCACGTGAATGCTGATCAGGTTATCCAGCGCGATGAAAAACAGCAGCACGCCCTGGATGGACAGCAACACGATGAATTTTGCGACCCGTTCCGCAAGCGCGAAATAGATCAGGGTAACGGCGTATAAAAGAATTAATACATGGCTCATGGCATTAGACCAGACTGAATTTACGGGTTATGATCAGGACCGCCAAAAAGGCGATCACGGCCAGCGCGGAAATGGCGATCAGCCATTGCGGGTTTTTCATCATCTTGTTGCGCGCTCTCAGGGATTCCATGACGCCGACAATCATGGCAAAAATGACCTCTACCCCCAGCAGGATCGCGAGTTGAAGCGCAAAGGGCAATGAAACCGGAACGGCAAGATTGTGGATCAGCGCCCCGTAGATCGCGAACTTCAATCCGCCGGCCAGCTGGATCAGGGCGAGATCGAAGCCGCTGTGGTCCAGGATCATGACCTCATGGACCATGGTAAGTTCCAGATGCGTTTTGGGGTCGTCGACCGGCAGACGGCTATTCTCGGCAAGCGCCAGCAGGGAAAAGACATAGATCGCCAGGAACGCGATCAGATAGGACAGGTTTGACTGAGGATGCAAATGGTTGAACAGGTCGTAAAAGGAGGTATGATCGGTAAAGAGGGAAAGCGAGGCAATGACAATGAAGAAGGCGGGTTCCGCCAGCATCGAATAATAGGCCTCCCGGTTTGCCCCCATGCCTTCAAAGCCGCTGCCGGTATCCATCGCCGCCAGGATCATGAAGAACCTGCCCAGCGCCATCAGATAGGCGAACAGAACGAAATCCCCGTCAAAGGAAAAAACGGCCTTATGGTTTCCCAGAGGGATGAAAAGGACACAGGAAAGAATGCTGGCAAAATAAACGAGCGGCGCCAGTCTGAAAACAAAGCCGGTGGTGCGGCTGTAGACGTTCCCCTTTTTCAAGAGGCGGATATTGTCATACAGCACCTGCAGGACCGGAGCGCCTTTTCTGCCGCCGATCTTCGCGTTGGTTTTATTGATCACTCCCGGGAACATGAGACTTATCAGGAGGATCAGGAGGATTATGCCGGCCTTGATGATCATGACATGACCCCCATTAAGGTTAAGAGAATGACGATGGCGATGAAGACGATCGCATAGAGCAGGTAGTGCTGGATGTTCCCGGTCTGAAAAACGGCGATCTTCTCGAGGAACGCCATCAGGCGGCCCGTCGGTCCGGAGATCAGCCTGTCTTCAAACACATCGGTGTTATGTGATTCATAAGTTCTGCCCGCCGGGAAGATCTCGTCTTTTTCAATGGGATCGTATTTTTTCTTCACACCGGCCAGGTGGCGGGTAAAGGTTTCGATGTAATCCGCATAGGACCTTGCCGTATATTGGTTAAGGGCCGGATCCGCCGCCGTATTGCCGCAGCCCCATGTGCTGTCCATCGTCACGGTCCGCTTTTTTTCCAGGCGCGAACGGAGCAGGAACAACAGGAAAATGACTAGGAACAGAAACGCGAAGACGATGGAAATTCCCGACAGGGGCGGCAGGGCCGCGTTCAGGAGGCTTGCATCGGGGACAAAGATCGTTACGATCTTCCCCAGCGGCTCCGCGATCAGGAAGGGAAAAATGCCGATCGCGGCCATGAAAAGAGAAATGAACAGCAGGGGGAACAGCATGGACCTTTCCGCCTCCCGGGCATGTGACGGCCTGTCGCTCCGGGCGTTCCCCAGAAATACGATGCCGAAGGCTTTGGTAAAACAGTACAGGGTCAGGCCTCCGATGAGAACCAGGCCGATTATTCCCCCCAGCAGGACAAGGCTAAGGGAAAAATCGCTTGCCGATAAGGACCTGAACATACCCGAATAGAGCAGGAATTCCGATATGAAGCCGTTTAAAGGAGGAAGTCCGGCGATCGCGGTCGCTCCGAGAAGGAAGAAGAACGCCGTTGCCGGCATGGTTTTGGCAAGGCCGCCCAGCTGATCCATATTCCGGGTATGGGTTTGCCGATACACGTTGCCCGAAGCATAAAAAAGCATGGATTTGAACAGGGAATGGTTGAAAATATGCAGAAAGGCCCCGGAATATCCCAGTACCGCAAGCGCCGGGATCCCGGCGGCGGTCCCGATCGTTCCCAAACCGATACCGGTGCCGATGATGCCGACATTTTCAATGCTGGAGTAGGCCAGCATTTTTTTTATATCCTGCTGAACAAGGGCGAGAATAATGCCCGCGATCCCGGAAACCAGCGAGACGGCCAGGATAAAGACCCCGATCTGCAGCAGGCCGTCATGGACGGAGGTCAGGACGCGCAGGATGCCGTAAAGTCCCATTTTGATCATAACGCCGCTCATCACGCCCGAAACATGGGAAGGCGCTGCGGGATGCGCATGGGGTAGCCAGGTATGAAAGGGAATGAACCCCGCCTTGATACCGAAGCCGGCAAAAAACAATAAGAACACTCCAAAGGACTTATAGTGATCAAAATAGGCCGGCAGACCGTCAAAGCCGATCGTGCCGCCGCTTTTCATGCCGGCAAGTAAAAACGCCGTGATCAGAAAAGCCAGTCCGATGTGCATCTGGATGAGATACTGAATGCCGGTCCTGATGATGTCTTTTTTCTCCGATTCGAAGATCACAAGGAAAAAAGAAGACAGGGACATCAGTTCCCAGGCGACAAGAAAACCAAGCCCGTCACGCAGCACGCACACCAGCAGCATGGAAAGGTGCAGCCACACGAAACTGAAATAGTGCAGAGCAAGTTCGGAAGTATTCTTGGATCCGTAATAGGATTTAAGGTATCCCTTCGCATACAGGATCCCGGTGAAGAGGGTCAGGTTGATCGTCAGAACAAAAAAAGCCGACATGCGGTCAATGACCAGGTAAATGTCATTGTCCGTCAGACGGAAAAAAAAGATCCGTAAAGCTTCGGGTTCCGCAAAGGCGCGGACGGCAAGATAGCTTGTGAAGATGATAATAAGCGCCTGAAGACCGAAAGCGAGGGGATACAAGAATTTTTTGGGCACCAGGAACAGCACCAGACTAAGCGCGACGATGACCAGAAATACCGCCATACCCCGACCTTACCCTTTTCCCGGCGACTGCAAGCGATTGCCTGCGGTTTAGCCGATCCTCCTCCGAATGAGCCTTGAAAACTTCAGCGCCGGCATGTTTCGTATGGCGAAACAGGTTTTTTCAGTCCCCGCCGTCAGCAGTTTGTATGCCTCAGTTTTTGCAAGAATGCTCATGCCGGAACGCCTTGAAGTAATGGGCAAAATTTAAGGGAAAAAAAGCAAAGTAAAAGGAATTATTATGAATTTTTATGAAAAATATTCCGCAGCGTTTTCGGCCGGACGCCCTTCGTTTTTTAAATATTTTTTACGAAAAAAAATAAAAAATTTCTTCCTGGCGGAAGTTTTTTCTTCCTGCACTGAAAAATGCAAAGGGGGAAAGCGGTTTTCGCCTTATAAACACTGGGTATTCCCGTTATTGAAGGCTCGAAAAAAAACAATAAAAATCTTATGAAAATTTACGTATTATTTTGCAATCAAAAAAAAATCTATCTAATTTTGCGTAATCAATTTCACTGGAGGGAATGACTAACATGAACGATATTCCGCAACAAGATTGCGAACCTCCTTCGGGGCAAGATCTCTCCTCGATCGAGGTGGTTCTGGAAACGTCCGTTTCCGATGATGTGGTTTTTGCAAAAACCGAGATCACCGCTTCCGACTTTCAAGTTATCAGTCCGTCAACATACGCCTTCAGGAAAACCTTCTTTCCTCAGGCCACGGATAAGCAATGGAATAGCTGGAGATGGCAGATCCAGAACAGCTATACGAATTTCCGCAAGCTATCCGAGATCCTGGATACAAGCAGTATCGACGATGTGGATTTCCTGGTAAAATCCCGGAAACTGCCCCTGCGGATCACGCCGTATTACGCAAGCCTTCTTTACGGCAAACCCAACGATTACGCCCTGACAAAATCGGTCGTTCCCAGCAAGCTCGAACTGAAAGTCTCGCCGGGTGAAGAAGCGGATCCCCTGCACGAAGAATCCATGTGCCCGGTGGAAAATCTGGTCCACCGCTATCCCGACCGCGTGCTGATGCTCTCGACCGGTTTTTGTTCCGTTTACTGCCGTTACTGCACGCGCTCCCACATGGTCCTGAAAGACAAGAAGCATTATGGCATCAAGGCATGGGAAAGGTCCATCGAATACATCCGGAACAACCCTTCGGTAAGGGATGTCATAATTTCCGGCGGCGATCCGCTGACCATGCCGGACAAGCATATCGAATTCCTCTTATCCTCCCTGCGCGACATCCCGCATGTCGAGATCATCCGGATCGGGACCAAGGTTCCCATGGTCATGCCGCAGCGCATTACCAACAAATTCGTCAAAATGCTCAAGAAATATCATCCGCTGTACATGAGCATCCACGTCACGCATCCCGACGAGATCACGCCGGAAGTGACCGAAGCCTGCAAACGGCTGGCCGACGCCGGGATCGTTATGGGAAGCCAGACCGTACTGCTCAAGGGCGTGAACGATCATGTGGACACCATGAAGGAGCTGATGCACCGTCTGTTGAAAATCCGGGTAAGACCCTACTATATTTACCAGTGCGACCCCATTCCCGGTTCTTCGCATTTCAGGACCCCCGTATCCAAAGGCATCGAGATCATCCGGGGCCTTCGGGGTTTCACCAGCGGCTATGCGATCCCGCATTATGTGATCGACGCCCCGGGCGGCGGCGGCAAGGTTCCGCTCCTGCCGGAGTATTATCAGGGCAGGGAAGGGAATTACGTGATGCTGAAGAATTTCGAGGGGAAAACGTTCCGGTATTACGACCCCGCAGAATGAACACGATCAGGATCAGAATACAAAAATGCGCTGCTTTCCGGCAGGGCATTTTCTCATGAAACGACTATTTTTGTCCGCCTGCAAGGGCTTCCCTCAGGAACGGCGAAGACATAAGGATATCAATGATGAACATCGGGCTCACCTATGATCTGAGATCGGAATACCTG
>CALMFL010000083.1 GCA_937862595.1 uncultured Fidelibacterota bacterium | reverse complement strand
AAGATCAGTTACAACCGGGTTTTCGGCTATTACATCGATATCACGCATTCGCATCTGGAAAAGGTGCCGGATGATTATATCCGCAAACAGACCCTCACGAACTCCGAGCTATACATTACACAGGAGCTGAAAGAGTACGAAGATACCATCCTGCACGCCGAAGAGCGGCTTATCGCACTTGAAACGGCTCTCTACGACGAACTTTTAGAAAAAATCGGCCCCCATATCCCCGTTCTGCAGCGCAATGCCTTCGAGGTGGCACAATTGGACGTCCTGACCTCCTTCGCGCATTCTGCGGTGCGTGAGCAGTGGATACGGCCCGAAATAGACGACTCCCCGGTCCTGGAGATCAAAGGCGGGCGGCATCCGGTGGTGGAGGCCTTGCTGCCGCCCCATGAAGCGTTCATTCCCAATGACAGCTATCTGAATATCGACAGCGACCAGATCCACCTGATCACCGGTCCGAACATGAGTGGAAAATCCACCTACCTGCGCCAGATCGCGATCATTACGCTCATGGGACAGATGGGATGCTTCGTCCCGGCGCTTTCCGCCCGCATCGGTCTGGTGGATAAGATCTTTACGCGGGTCGGCGCCAGCGACAACCTGGCCTACGGGGAGAGCACCTTCCTGACGGAGATGATCGAAACGGCGAACATCCTGAACACCGCCACGCGCAGGAGCCTGATCCTGCTGGACGAGATCGGAAGGGGGACCAGCACCTACGACGGACTTTCCATCGCCTGGGCGGTTGTCGAATACCTGCATAACCGGCCGGATGTGGCGGCGCGCACGCTCTTTGCGACGCATTATCATGAACTGACCGATCTTGAGAACGTTCTCGAACGGGTCAAGAACTACAATGTGCAGGTAAAAGAATACGCCGACAAGGTGATCTTCCTGCGAAAGATCATTCCCGGAAGCACGGATAAAAGCTACGGGATCTACGTCGCCCAAATGGCCGGGGTGCCGGGGGAGATCGTGAAACGCGCGAACGAGATCCTTTTCCATCTCTCCGGATCCGACCACACCCTCCCGGACGGAAAACACGTCCTGACGCCCGCCATGCGGGAAGAACGGTCCCTCCAGCTGGATATTTTCACCGCCAAAGACAGCGCCCTGCATCAGGAGATCCAGAGGATCGACATCGACAATATGACCCCGATGGAGGCTTTGCGGAAGCTGCATGAGATGAAGGAGAAAATGAAA
>CALMFL010000082.1 GCA_937862595.1 uncultured Fidelibacterota bacterium | reverse complement strand
GGCGTTCGGCGAAGGAGGGTTCGTTTTCCACCATGGCGTCGTCGATGCGGGTCAATTCCGTAATAAAGGGAGGAATGGGTTTGCCGGGGTTGCAAAACAAGTTCAATTCTTCATCCAGCTCGCCGTTCACGAATTTACATGCCGAGAACTGGATGACCTCTTCGGAACGGGGATCAAGGCCCGTCGTTTCGACATCGAAAGCGATACAGGTTGAAAGATGGAGCTTTTCATAAAGCGAGGGATCTGCAGATGGCAAATAGAATCCTTTCTTAAATTCCCGAATACGCCTTGACAACGTCAATGATGAATTCAGGCTTGTGTTTTACAACATGTTTAAAGATCGTTAAAAAACTGCGCTTTGAGACGTCAATTTTCAGGATCTCGTCGCCGATCCGGTCGTAATCCTCGTCTTTCAGCTGGTAAACGACATCCTTGATCCGGTACTGATGCTCATGGTTCTTCCCGAATTCACGGGCAATTTCCTTTTCATAGCGTGCGAAAAGATCCTTCATTTTATTGGGAGAATCGCAGGCGGTTGCGGCAAGCTTCCCCGCCTTTTTTCCGCTGCTGATCGCATGGGTGATCCCGCCCCCGTTCAGGGGGTTCACCATTCTTCCGGCGTCGCCGACGATCATGAGATTGTCCTTTGCAAGCGTTTTCAGGTTCATGCTCACGGGCACGCCGCCGGTGGTGTAGCGCTGAACCGATGCCTGCGGGAAATGTTTTTCCAGAAAGCGGTCAAGATAGAGACGCGCCGTATTGTTCTTATCCGAGTATTTGCCGTTGATCCCCAGCCCGATATTCGCGCAGTTGTTCGCTTTGGGGAACACCCAGGCATAGCCGCCGGGCGCGTAGCAGGTTCCCACGTACAGGTATAAGGCCTGTTCGGGCAGGCTGACGCCCGAAACCGTCGCCTGAACGCAGGGCTCGATATCCTGGGGCTTCAGGGCGGTCGCGATGCCGGCTTGCCGGGCGATCCGGCTTTCAACGCCGTCCGCGGCAATGATGACGGAAGCATAGTACTCCCGCTCGCGCCCCAGTTCCATGGCACGGACACCGGTGATATTCCCGCCGGCGTCACGGATCAGGGAAACGACATTCGAGCGCATTTTTATTGTCGCCCCGGCGTCGGCGGCGCGCGCGGCAACATCGTATTCAAACAGGTCCCGGTTCAGAACATATCCGGAATACAGGTCGCGTTTGAGCATGACCTCTTTGCCGTTCGGGAGCACCATGATGAAGGTGTTGATCTCTGCGCCGATCCAGCGGGGTTCCATCTCGACATAGTTGGCGAAATCTTCTTTTCCGACAGCTTCGCCGCAGCGGACGGGAACGCCCATTTCGCGTTTTCTTTCAAGGAGCAAAACTTTTTTCCCCGCCCGGGCCGCTTCAAGCGCCGCGAAAAGTCCGCCCGGACCTCCGCCGACGATGATAATATCCCATGTCTGTTCCATCATTTGTTCTCCAGTGCGGCTATCGGGCAGATATTGACGCATAAGAGGCATTCGGTACAGGCTTCGTGATCGATCAGCAATGCGTTTTCCGTCAGCATCAGCGCGTCCGCGGGACATACGGAGATACAGGTCCCGCATTGGTCGCAATGTCCCAGTTCTATGATCATAACGAACTCCTAACGTTGAATCATCACAGCGGTTACATAGCCCAGGGATGTCCCGATCACATCATAGATCAGGTCCTTCCAGCTGAAAATGCTTTTCCCTTCGAACACATCGTAAAATTCCTTCCCGAGCGCGAGGGAAAATGAGAGTCCGACGGAGATATTCCGCGCGGCCTCGGGTTCGCTGAAAAACACTTCCTCCATCAGGTAGGTGCTTTGCAGGGTAATGAAAAAAGACGTCGTCAGATGCATCCATTTGTCGTGCGAGAACCAGCGGTCGTCCGGCTGGCGGAAGGCGAAGGGCCTGTCCGATCGCAGCTGCGGGGAAAAACCTTCCTCATTCTGAGCCTGCATTTCATCCACGATGTTATAAAATTTCACTCCGGACAGCGGAATGCGCGTGACGCTTGAATCCGGAGCGTTTTCATCCGCGCCGAAAAGTAAACCCGACGCACACGCGAGAGCGATTATTATCCGTTTCATCTCAGCACTCCTATTGCGCTTAAAAATACGAGGAAGATCAGGACCGGCGCCACGAATTTCACCAGAAAATACCAGATGCTGCCGGCGCGCTGTTTTGACAAATCCGTCCCGTAGCCCTGAAACAGTTCGTTCAGGACGCCTTTTTTCGTCATATACCAGCCCACAAACAGGGCGACCAGCAGTCCTCCCAGCGGAAGCAGGATATTGGCGGAAACGTAATCCATGATATCAAAGATGTTCAGTTTCAGCAGGGTGATATGGGACCATTCCCCGAAGGACAGCGCGGCGGGAACGCCCAGAAGAAATATGATAAGTGAAATGCCGATCACAATGTGATGACGGCTGAACTTCGTCTCATCCATCAGGGTGGAGACGAGCATCTCAAGGATCGAAATGGTGGAGGTCAGAGCGGCAATGGACAAGAGAGAGAAAAAGAGCAGGGAAAACAGGCCTCCCTGAGGCATGCTGCTGAAAACGGCCGGCAGAACGTGGAACACCAGTCCCGGACCTTCCGCGGGGTCGAACCCCATCGCGAAAACCGAGGTGAAGATCGCAAGTCCCGCCAGCAGGGCGATCACGGTATCAAGCAGGGTGATCATGACTCCGCTGAAAAAGATATTGTCATGTTTGTTCAGATAGCTTCCATAGGTCAGAAGGACTCCCATGCCCACGCTCAGGGTGAAAAAAGCATGACCCAATGCAATAAGGATGGTCTTGAAATTTACGGTGCTCCAGTCGGGTTTCAGCAAAAACCGCAACCCTTTATCGCTTCCCTCAAGAGATATCCCCCACACCACCAGAAAAAGCAGGATGATGAAGAAAAGGGGCATCAGAAGGCGCGCGATCCTCTCGATCCCGTTCTTCACCCCGAAATAGACGATCAGGCCACCCGCGCTGACAAAAACAAATTGCCAGAACAGTATCCAGGCAGGTGTGGTGATCAGTCCGCGGAAGTGCTCCGCCGCATCCGCCGCGGAGGTCAGGGATGCGATCTTTCCGGTCAGCGACTCAAGGATATACCCCAGGGACCAGCCGGCGACGACATTGTAATATGCCAGGATGATCAGCCCGGTGGCAAAGAACATCCAGCCGACGGCGATCCACAGCGTTTTGTGTTTTTGCGCATAGAGCCGAAAGGTGCTGACCGGACTTCGCTGGGAATGGCGCCCGAGCAGGATCTCGGCGATCAGGACCGGCAGGCCGACGACAAGGATGCAGATCAGATAGATGATAATGAATGCCGCACCCCCGTTCTGTCCCGTGATGTAGGGAAACTTCCAGATATTTCCCAGTCCGACGGCGCTGCCCGCGGCGGCCAGTATGAAGCCGAGCTTGTTTCCCCAATGTTCGCGGTTTTCCTGCATGCTTACCTTTATTAAAATGCAATGCTTAATTTAATGCCGTTCGTGGCGGGATCCGGTTCAAGTATCAGGCGGTCGTCGGGAAAAGCGCTCAGATGCGCATCCACGTAGGCATCCATCAGGGAATACACGTACACGGCGGCAAAGAACCAGGTCAACGGCTTTGCGGTTTCCAGCGATCCGGGGGTCCCGTTGACATAGTGATCCCGATAGTAATAATACGCCGCAGCGCCCAATCCCGTTTCCGCGCCCAGAAAAACCAGTCCTTTTAGCCATTTCCCGTTATACATCTGTCCCGCCCCCGGGAATACCATGGACATGCCGATGGCAAGTCCGGGACTTTTCGATCTTTCCGGCCGGAACGCAAGGGTATCCGGCTCCGCGGACAGAAGGGTTCCGGACAGAAGGATCCATACAAAAAGTCTAAACGCGGTCTTTTTCATTTTTTGGCGGCGATGGCTTCGATCTCGATGCCGACGTCTTTGGGAAGGCGTGCTACCTGAACCGCGGAGCGCGCGGGCGCACGATCGGGAAATACCTCGGCGTACACCTTGTTGACGATCCCGAACTGC
>CALMFL010000081.1 GCA_937862595.1 uncultured Fidelibacterota bacterium | reverse complement strand
TGGGGCATCATCTGGATCTCGCTGTTTTCCGATCTCTTCGACGTGATCCTGAAATTGCCGCCGGCAACGGACGACCATCTGCTGGCCACCGTGTACGGCGGGGTGCTGCTGGGCGTCGGACTGGGCGTGATCATGAAAGGGCGCGGGACCACCGGCGGTTCGGATATTATCGCCCGCATCCTGAACAAGTATTTCCATACCTCGCTCGGGACCTCCTTCATGCTGATCGATACGGTCATTATCGTCGTGATGGGCATCGCCTTCGCAGACGTCGACCTGATCCTATTCTGTCTCATCTCCCTGGCGATCTCCTCAAAGATCGTGGATATGGTCATGGAGGGCATTACCAGCGAACGGGCGCTGACGATCATCAGCGAAAAATGGGAGATCATCGCAAAGCGCATCATTGAGGAAGTGAAACGCGGCGTGACCGGTCTGGATTCTACGGGAATGTATACGGATGTCCGGAAAAAAACCCTGTACTGCGTCGTGGTGACCCGTCAGATCGAAGAGATCCGCCGGATCGTGAAACAGGAAGACCCGAGGGCCTTCGTCACGGTTTCGAACGTATCCATTCTTCAGGGAGAGGGTTTCCGGGAACGGACCGTACTGAACGAGGAATAAAGATCGGCCTTAGCTCTTTTTCGGTTTCAGATGCTTATATTCCCGGACGATCTTCGTAAAATTCTTTTCTTTCCTGCGCCGGTCGTGATCTTCCATCCGGAACAGATCCGATTCGCGTTTCAGCCTCAGGTAATTATCCAGTTTATCGGGCGAAAGCCCGCCCGCTTCTGCGGCCGCGATGACGGCGCAGCCGGGTTCGCCTGTGTGGGTGCAGTCGCTGAAACGGCAGTGTCCGGCCAGCTCGATGATGTCGGAAAAGGTTTCTTCCAGTCCGAAATCCGAGACGGAGATCCCCACCTCCCGCATGCCGGGTGTGTCGATCAGCAGGCTGCCGTTCTCCAGTTCGATCAGTTCGCGGTAGGTGGTCGTATGCCGCCCTTTTCCGGTAGCGTCGCTCAGGTCGCTGATGCGCTGGCGTTCGCCGCCGACCAGCCGGTTGATCAGGGAGGATTTCCCGACGCCCGATGACCCGATGAAGCAGTAGGTCTTCCCGGGGAGCAGCGAGCTGTGAACAAAATCCAGTCCGTCCTCGGTCAGCGCGGAGGTCCGAACAAGCGTGATCCTGGGGTGGCGGTGCCTGATCCCGGCAACAAAGGCCTCGAGCTCCTCCTCCGTGAACAGGTCCGTTTTATTGAGAATAACGACGGGAACGATGCCGCCCTCATGGATGATGGTCAGGTAGCGTTCGAGCCGGTTCAGACTGAAATCCTCGTCGCCCGCCATCACGATGAAGGCGATGTCGATATTGGCGCCGAGCATCTGTTCGCCGCCCTTTTTCCCGGACGACCGCCGGCGAAGCAGGGTCTTGCGGGGAAGCACCTCATGGATGACGCCCTGCCTGTCGTCGAGGGGCGTAAAGGCCACCCAGTCGCCCACGGCGGGGAAATCTTCGCTGCCGCCGGACCCGAACATGATCTTGCCGGTTACGCCGGCTTCGTAGATACCTTCCGGACATGCCAGAAAATACCGTTCGCGGTGCTCTTCGATCACCCGCGCCAGCCGGGCGTCGGCCGGCATGCCTTCGGGAAGGGGAAATGTCTGGCTGTCATATCCGAGGAAGTTCGTCATATCGTCAGCCCGCTGAAAAAATGGATGATGCCGTAGATGACCGGACCGATCAGGCGGCCGAAAACGGAGAAGCCGCTGATGCGGCCCAGGAATACGACCGACAGAAGGACGATCCCGCCGTAGCGCTCCAGATGATCGATGATGTGGACCTTGCTGTCCGGGAGGAAACCGCGCAGTATCTTGCTGCCGTCCAGCGGCGGTATGGGGATCAGGTTGAAGACGCCCAGTCCGACGTTGATCAGCAGCAGGTAGAACAGATTCAGTTTCAGGAATAGGATCAGCACGGGATCCCCGGTCAGGGGGACCAGTCCGGGAAAGATCCGGAACAGAAGGCCGGTAAAGGCCGCCACGACGAAATTGGAGGCCGGGCCGGCCGCAGAGGAAAGGGCCAGGTCGCGTTTCGGGTGCGAAAAGGCGTGGAGGTTGATCGGGACCGGTTTAGCCCAGCCCATGCCGATGATGAAGAGCATGATCAGTCCGATCGGATCAATGTGGGAAACGGGGTTCAGTGTCAGCCGCCCCATGTCCTTGGCGGTTGTGTCTCCGAGCCGGTAGGCGACGTATCCGTGCGAGTACTCGTGGACCGTCAGGCTCAGCAGGATCGGAACGACCATGGCGATATAATTGATGATCTGCGTATTCATGAACGATGTTCTCTCGGGTGAAAGGTTTTATGGACCTCTTTCAGATAGTTGCGGTCCAGGTGCGTGTAGATCTGCGTGGTGGCGATGTCCGAATGCCCCAGCATTTCCTGCACGGCGCGCAGGTCGGCGCCGCCCTCGATGAGGTGGGTGGCAAAGGAGTGGCGGAAGACGTGCGGACTGACCATTTTATAGACGCCGGCCTTTTCGGCATAGGCGCGGATGATCTTCCAGACGCCCATCCGCGACAGGGGCGCGCCGCGGAGATTCAGGAACACCACATCTTCCGCCTGGATCGTCCGGGCGAGTTCCGGGCGCACATGCCGAAGATAGCGCTGCAGCCAGTCCCGCGCTTCCTCGCCGAAAGGCACGATGCGTTCCTTGGCGCCTTTCCCGAACACCCGCACCCATCCTTCCTCGAGCAGAAGCGCCGGCAGGCGGAGCGACAGCAGTTCGGAGATGCGCAGGCCGCTCCCGTAGAGCAGTTCGATCATGGCGCGGTCGCGCACGCCGGCGTCCGTCGCGGTGTCGATGCCGTCAACGATCGCGTCGATATCCGCGATGTCCAGGATCTTCGGCAGGCGCTTCGGCAATTTGGGGGAGTCGATGTTTTCGGTGATATCCTTCTGGCAGTAGCCTTCGTTGACCATGAAGCGGTGGAACATGCGGATCGCGGACAGATTGCGCGCCAGACTGCTTGGCGCAAGGGGGACGGTGCCGAGCTCTTCCAGATAGGCGATCACGTGGCCGTCCCGGATATCGTCGGCTTTGCCGATATGCAGTTCATCGAGAAAGGCGAGATAGCGGGCGATGTCGGTTTTATAGGACGATACGGTATTGGGGGATAATTGACGTTCTCCCTGAAGATGGTAGATGAAATCTTTGAATGTCCGCTGCATGCTGTTAACGGCGCAGGAAAGCGTTCTCGACCTGTTCGCAGATCATGTGCCCGATGATCATGTGGATCTCCTGGATCCGCTGCGTGTCGGAAGCCGGAACGATGAGCTCGGTCTCCGCCGTTCCCGCAAGTTTCCCGCCCGTGTTGCCGCTGAGCACGATCGTTTCCATTCCGATATTCTTTGCGGCGGCGACGGCGGCGATGACGTTCTTGGAATTTCCGCTGGTGCTGACGGCGATCAGAACGTCGCCCTTTTTCCCCAGCGCCTCGATCTGGCGGCTGAAAAGATGGTCACTCTGGCCCGTGTCGTTGATCCAGGCGGTCAGATAGGAGGTGTCGGTCGTCAGCGCCAGGGAAGCCAGCGCCTTGCGCGAGTGCGCAAGCCGCGCCACCAGTTCGGCGGAAAGATGCTGGCAGTCCGCTGCGGACCCGCCGTTCCCGCACCAGAGCACCTTGTGTCCGGCGCGCAGGGCGCGGATCAGGGTGTTCGCGGCGGTATCGATCTTATGCAGAAAAGGTTCGTTCTTCCGGAGCGCATCCAGCAGAACAAACGATTCGGAGAAAGCATTTTTCATACCCGGGTTCCTTATAATGTGGAATTTTACGGTATTATGTAAACAAAGTCAACGCTTATACGCATTGAGGTCAGGTTGGACGGGACCGGATTCCGGGCGTCTTGTATTATGCAAAGGCAGAGAGTAAGTTGACGAATGCATCCATTTGGGCCTTGCTGCGTTTTTCCGTGACGGCGATCAGCAGTTCATGGTCGCGTCCGGGGAAAAATCCGCCGAGATCGATCCCGGCATAGATCTTGTGCCCGAGGGCTTTATCAATGATCGCTTTGGCGGGCACCGGGCATGAGATCACGAACTCCTTGAAAAAAGGATCCCCGGATGCGGCGGCGAATCCGGGAAGCTTGCAGATCTCCCGGTGCAGGTAATGGGCTTTTTGCACGCAGAGCTCCGCGACCTTCCGCAGGCCGCTTTGTCCCATCAGCGCCAGGTAGACCGTCGCGGCCAGCGCACAGAGGGCTTCGTTGGAGCAGATATTGCTCGTGGCTTTTTCACGCCGGATATGCTGTTCGCGGGTCTGAAGCGTCAGGACGTAGCCGCGTGCGCCGCCGGCATCCGTCGTCATGCCCGCGATCCGGCCGGGCATTTTCCGGACATAGGCCATCTTGGCGGCGAAAAGGCCGAGATAGGGTCCGCCGAAGTTCAGATGATTGCCCAGCGCCTGGCCTTCGCCGTAAACGATATCGGCATCCGCTTCGCCCGGGGTTTTCAGAAGGGCGAGCGAGATGGGGTCGATACCCTGAATGAAAAGAGAATTTTTTGCATGAATGCGCGCGGAGGCATCGGCGGTATCTTCAATGCAGCCGAAGAAGTTCGGACTTTGCAGTACCGCCGCCGCCGTGTTTTCCGTGATCAGCCCGTCCAGAAGGTCCAGGTCCGTGACCAGGCCTTTCAGCGGGCAGTCGGTCAGCGTCAGTCCGGCGGAACGGGCGTAGGTCTCCAGGGTCTGACGATACAGGGGATGGATCCCCGCGGAGACGACGATCTCGTTTTTTCCGCTGAGGTTCTTTGCCATGATGGCCGCTTCGGCGAGGGCCGTTGCGCCGTCATACATCGAGGCGTTCGAGGCCTCCATGCCGGTCAGCTCGCAGATCAGGGACTGGAATTCATACATCGCCTGAAGGGTGCCCTGGCTGATCTCGGCCTGATAGGGCGTATAGGCCGTGGCGAATTCCGGGCGGGAAACGATAAAATCGACCACCCGGGGAATAAAATGGTCGTAAGCCCCGCCGCCGAGGAAGGAAACGGCCTGATGACAGGCGGTGTTTCCGCCCGTCAGGGACTGAACTTCCTGCTCCACCTCAAGTTCGGAGAGGGGGTCGGGGAGGTCCAAAGAAAGACCGGCCCGAAGTTCCGGAGGGATCGCGGCGATCAGATCTTCGAAGCTCTTCACGCCGATCTTTTCCAGCATTTCTTTTACATCATCGCGGCCGTGCGGTAAAAAAGCCATAGACTGACCTCACAGTGTCATTCGTGTTGGGAGAAGGGACTTAACTGGCAAATTCCTCGTACGCCTCGCCGTCCATCAGGACCTCAAGATCGCTTTTGTCCTTCATGCGGATCTTCAGGATCCAGCCGCCTTTGTAGCAGTCGGTATTGATCAGGGTGGGTTCGTCCTCAAGGCCGGGATTCACGTCGATGACCTCGCCGGAAACGGGGGCGTTGATGTCCGAAACGGTCTTTACCGCCTCGATGGTGCCGCAGGCGTCGTCCTGCTCGACCTTCAAGCCCTTTTGGGGCAATTCGACAAATACGATGTCCCCCAGTTCGCTTTGGGCGAAGTCCGTGACGCCGACGGTAGCGACGTCGCCGTCCACCAGCACCCATTCATGGGTGTCGGAATACTTCAGGTTCTTTGGAATATTCATACGCTTCCTTTCGTTCCTTCGTTTATCGTTTAACACGTTCCAGGTATTGGCCGTCGCGCGTATCCACCTTGATGACATCCCCTTCGTTGACGAAGAGGGGGACCGGGACTTCGAGCCCGGTTTCCAGCTTTGCGGGTTTTTTAACGTTCGTTTTCGCGGTGTCGCCGCGTTCGCCGGGTTCGGTATAGACGATCTTCAGTTCCACCGCGGCGGGCAATTCGATGGCAATGGGCTTGTCCTGATACATCAGCACCTTGACATCGTCGTTCTCGCGGATATAGTTGATATCGTCGCCGACCACGTCGACAGGAACGGGGATCTGCTCGAAGGTCTCGGGATCCATCATGTAATAATGGCTTCCGTCGGAATATAAATATTGAAGAATGTGCGCTTCCACGCGCGCTTCGTCCACCTTTTCTCCCGAACGGAAGGTATTCTCAAGCACCCGTCCGTTCAGCAGATTCTTCATCTTTGTCCGTACCACAGCCCCGGCACGGCCCATCTTACTGTGCTGATAGCTGACGATCTTGAACAGCTCGCCGTTGAACACAATGATCATGCCCGGTTTAAAATCTGCAGTTGAGGCCACATTCGCTCCTTCTATTACATTTTTTCATGTTAAAACAAAGGATAATTTACATCGTGCGCATAAATTTAGGAACAGGGAAACATCAATTTATTTTTGCCGAAGCGGCGGAACCGCAAGAAAAGATTTTCAGCCCGGCCCTTCGGGAAGAAAAAGAACCGGCGATCCGGGATCCGCAACAAAACGCCAAAATGGCAGAAATACTGCCGATTTCAGAGTGTTGTGCCAATATTACTGCCAAAATGACATATTATGGAGTTTGGCACGGTTTTGGCATCTAGGTGGGGAGGAACTTGACATTGAAGGCAGCCGGGAAAGAAGAGACGCCCGGATCAACCAATATCACCGTACCGCCGGAAGGCGGCGCGTAAAAAAGGAGGCATACCATGATGCTCGTAAAACGCAATTATCCCGTACCCCAGGTCAACCGCTTTTATAACAGCCTGCTGGACGATTTTTTCGCAGACCCCTTCTTCAATACCGAATCCACGGAAGCGGTTCACTGGGTCCCGCGGATGGAAGTCGAAGAGAACAACGACGCGTTCATGCTGAACGTGGAAGTACCGGGATTGAACAAGGACGATATTGACATCTCGGTCAAGGACAATGTGATCACGATCAGCGGAGAGAGAAAAGAGAAGGTACGCAAGGAAGAATCCCAGTACCACCTGAGCGAGATCCGCTACGGCCGTTTCTCCCGCAGCTTCCAGCTCCCGGGGAACGTCAATGTCGACAAGATCAAAGGCAACTGGAAAGACGGCATCCTGAACGTCGAGATCCCGAAGAGCGAAGTTGCCAAACCCCGCAAGATCACGATCAACTGACAAGAACATGTAAATCCCTTCCTTACCCCGTAAACCCCGCTTGCCCAAAGCGGGGTTTTCATTGAACCCCCTGTTGACAGGAGATACCCCATGAAGTACGGACGATCCGAAATGATCTATCGGGATTACCGCTGGCCGCGGAACGAAAGCCGGGTGCAGGTAAAAGAAGCGGTCCCTTTCTATCCCTGGGACGGGAACCTGATCCTGTACCTGATCAATCTGCTTACCCGGAATATCTTTGACGGGACCATTCTGGAGATCATCATTCACGACTATATCCCGAAAAGCATTGCCACGCTGAACCAGGCGATAGAATGGATCAAGGAAAAAGGGGAGAGCTATTATAAATTCGTATTGCGAAAGATCGCGCACAGCGAATAATTGTTATTTATTATTAAAAACTTTCGTCAAATGACAAATGTTCGAAAATCAAACGGCTCCTGAGGTATTTCCTTGAATTTTGTTCATTATTTTTCTAAACTCTTCTGTATCAAGAACTAAATAAATGCTTTAACGAGATTGGAGACCTGCTATGATCAACGCCTTATACAAGATCCCGCATGCGATCAACGAACGTGTGCTGACCTATGCGCCCGGCACACCCGAACGGGCAAGTGTGAAAAAAGTTCTGGACGATCTGCTGAGTCAAACCATCGAGATCCCGGTCATGATCGGCGGCCAGGAGATCTTTACGGAAAAAACCGAGGAAGTGCGCTGTCCGCACGATCACAGGCATGTGCTGGCGACCTATCACCTGGCGGGGGAAAAGGAGATCCGCATGGCGATCGATGCGGCGCTGGAGGCGCGCAAAACCTGGGCGAACATGCCCGCGGAGTCCCGGGCGGCGATCTTTAAGAAAATGGCCGTGCTCCTGTCGAAACCCTACGGGGACCTGCTGAACGCCTCCACCATGCTGGGTCAGGGCAAGACCATCTATCAGGCCGAGATCGACGCCGCCTGCGAGCTGATCGACTTTTTTAATTTCAATACCTTCTACATGTCCGAGATCTACAACAATCAGCCGGATTACAGTCCGGAAGGCACCTGGAACCAGCTCGAATACCGTCCGCTCGAGGGATTCGTGTTCGCCCTGACGCCCTTCAATTTCACCTCCATCGCCGGCAATCTGCCGACGGCGCCCGCGATCATGGGCAATACGGTGGTGTGGAAGCCTTCCCGGACCCAGATCTATTCCGCCTATTATCTGATGAAGCTGTTCAAGGAGGCGGGTCTGCCCGACGGCGTGATCAACTTCCTGCCGGGCAGCGGAAAAATGATCGGCGATATCGTGCTGAACCATCCGGACCTGGCCGGCGTGCATTTTACCGGCTCCACGGATGTCTTTCAGCATATCTGGAAGACGATCGGAACCAATATCAAGAGTTATAAAAGCTATCCCCGCGTGGTCGGCGAGACCGGCGGGAAAGACTTCATCTTTGCCCACGAATCCGCGGATGTCGATGCGCTTGCCGTCGGAATGCTGCGGGGAGCGTTCGAGTATCAGGGACAGAAATGTTCCGCGGCCTCCCGCGCGTACATCCCCTCCAATATCTGGGAGGAGCTCAGGGAAAAATACGTTTCCATGGTGAATACCGTGAAAACGGGTTCGCCCCTGGATTTTACGAACTTTATGAGCGCGGTCATCGACGAGACGGCCTTCGAAAGGATCACGCAATACATCGAATATGCCCGGAAAGATCCCCGGGCCGAGATCATCACCGGCGGGGGATACGACAAGTCGACCGGATACTTCATTGAACCCACGACCATTGTCACCACGGACCCGAAATTCAGGACAATGGAAGAGGAGATCTTCGGGCCGGTCCTGACGATCTACGTGTACGATGAAACGAAATACCGGGAAACCCTGGAACTGTGCGATCAGACCAGTCCCTACGCCCTGACCGGCGCCGTGTTCGCCCGGGACCGCGAGGCGATCCTGACCGCCAAGGACATGCTGGTGAACGCCGCCGGGAATTTTTATATCAACGACAAACCCACCGGCGCGGTGGTCGGCCAGCAGCCTTTCGGCGGCGCACGCGCCAGCGGGACGAACGACAAGGCCGGTTCATCGATCAATCTGATGCGCTGGGTCTCGGTGCGTACCGTCAAGGAGAATTTTAATCCGCCCAAGACCTACGAATATCCGTTCATGGAAGAGAAGTAAGACCCTGCTTCGCCACCAACTACGCCCCGAAGTGTCGGGGCTACGTTGGTCAAGAAGGCTACCAGCCTTCGTCCGCCGGTTGGCTGACTACGGCCTGGCACAGCGCAGGGCAGGCGTAAAACGTAAGACGTGAGACGTAAGACGTGAGACGTAAGACGTAAGACGCGTGCCGGCCGACCTGTGCACCAAAGCTCCGAAATGTCGGAGCGTAGGTGTAAGCTTTAGCGAAGGCTGGTGAAACGTGTAGGGACAAGGCATGCCTTGTCCGATAACAGATGGAAAACCGAAGAATAGTCAATAGAAAACGGTAATTGGTAAACGACGGCGAATGGTCTGCCGGTTAACAGATAAATAAAAAAGACCCGGGTGATCGGGTCTTTTTGGATGTTCTGTTAAATTAAATTTCTGCTTGGCACTATCCGCCCGCTTGAATTTTACCTTTGTTACCCGTTTTTCTGTGTTTTACCGTCCTTTCAGTAAATCATACTCAGATTATATCCATCATGAAAATGACTCATGCCGATCATCAGGATCGTGATTTTGTTTTCACAGGTTTCTTGTTTAAGGAAGTTAATAAAATAAAATTCAATGTTTTCTTAAGGTTTCCCCGGATATCCCAGTGCCGCCCGAACGGCATAGGCCACATCTTCGATGGCATAATAAGTTGCCATGAAATTTGCTTCATCGAAGGCACTGATGTACGTAATCACAGAGACATCGCTTAGGGGATCGTACATCATTAATGTAATATTTCCAACACGCGCTCCATTATGTCCATAGCCCAGATTTTGTCTGTAAAAACACCCCAAACCATAAGTAGGATCTGCCGCTGAAACGGAGTTTTTCATCAACGCCACCGAGGCCGGTGTGAGAACATTCTCTCCCCTGAGGTTCGTGCGTATCCAGGTATTCAGGTTGCGCATGGTTGAATAGCCATTCCCTTCACCCACCTGGGCACTCATATTGTAACTGCTTACCTCCCGGACCATCGTCCCTTCCTGAAGTATGTAACCGCAAGAATAGGGCGTCGGGAGCTCCTGGTCAGAAGCCAGGTTCGGGAAATGCATGCTCAGGGGAACAGGAGTCCCCGTCCCATATATGTAATCATGCAGGTAATCGGTCAGGGTTTTCCGGCTTCCGGCATGGAAAGAATAAACCCGCGCAATAATTTCTCCGGCAATGGCATATCCGGTATTGCTGTAATGCTTGCCGGTTCCGGGTGCAAAATAACTGAGGTTGTGGATTCCCAGTTGATTGACAATTTCAGCGGCGGTAAACTGATGATCCGGCTCAAGATACTGCGTATAGTCCGTGTAGGAAGCGCCCATGCATCCGGGGACTGAATCATTATCCGCGTCGTAAACGCCGGCGCTATGGTTCAGCAGCATTTTAATGGTGATCTGATCTTTGAAAGGAATGTTCCATTCCGGATCAACCGGAACATAAGGTATTGTGCTTCCGGGCAGGGTATCGGTGATCAGGGCATCGAGGTCCAGCCAGCCGTCTTCCATCATGTTTAATATGGCTGAGGCAGTGAAATTCTTAGTATTGCTTGCGAAACGGAAATAGGTGTCAGCCGTAATGGGCGGATACCCTGCGCCGGCTGAACTGGAGAACCAGGTTCCGTTTGGCGTTTGAATGAAGATGTTCAGGGTGGGGATTGTTTTCCCGATCTCGGTTTCTACGCCGATGCGGACGGTTTGAACCGTTTGGTCGATGATCTCCTGGGTTGTGGGG
>CALMFL010000080.1 GCA_937862595.1 uncultured Fidelibacterota bacterium | reverse complement strand
TTACTTATCACACTTCGTATACCCGCACTGAACGCAGAACTCGCAGCCGTTCTCGAATTTCAGGGAGCGGTTGTTGCATTCGGGGCATATCTTGAAGGTATTGTTGGTCGTGGGGTCCCCTTCGTCGTCCAGGATGCTGTGCACCCCGGTGAGCTGGGTCCTGATCGGCAGGTTGATCTGTTCGCCCTGTTCGGGCAATTGCAGGATCCCCTCATCCCGGAAAAAGCGCTCGATCACGTCGGCGACTTCCGAATAGAAGGAATGGATATATTTTCCGTCCTTGAAATACCCCCCGTTCGGATCGTAGATGCTGCGGAGTTCCTCCAGAATGAACTGGGCGTCCCCCGCGCGGCGAAAGATCGCGGAGATCAGGCGGGTCAGCACGGCGTACTGGGCCGAATGGGTCAGGTCCTTGGAATTGATGAAGATCTCGATCGGGCGCTTGCGGCCGTATTCGATGATATAGCCCAGGGTGACATAGACATTGAATTTCACGAAGGGGCTTTTGATCTTGTACACGCGGGCGTCGACCACATCGGGACGTTTGAGCGTCAGCTGCTGGGGGCGTTTGTCTTCGTCCGGTTTCTCGATCTTTTTTTCACGGATGCGGAATTCTTTGCTGTAGTTTAACATTATACCACCTCGATCTCTTTCGCATCTTTCAGCCCCATGGTGTTGCGGAAATAATGGAACGGGGTGGACAGGGTTCCGTCTTCGAGCACCATGATCTCATCACCGGTAAACTCGACGACCTCATCTTTGGTGATCACCATTTCAAAGCGTTTTTCACGGAATTCCTGGAAGTCGGTCTTTTCGCCTTCGACGCTCAGGATCGGGAAACGGCTTCCGTCGCGATAGATCGTTATGCCTTTCAGTCCCTTCATCCACGCTTCCAGATAAATGCTGGAGATCACTTCGGGTTCGATGTCTTCGGGAAGGTTTATGGTGGAAGAGATGGAATGGTCGATGTATTTCTGGCAGACGGACTGTATCTGAATGCGCTTTTCGTAGGGAATGGTGTGCGCGGTCTTGAAAAAATAGGGGGGCAGGATATCCTCGAGGTCGAACTCGCGCTTAACGTCCTTGATCTTGTCGTTCAGGTTGTTCAGGTCCACAAAAGCCTGCAGGGTGGAGTGAAAGACCTGGAAGAACTGGTTGTCGAAGGATTCCGCCCGGCGCGTATAGAAGAGCGCGAACAGCGGTTCGATCCCGCCGCTGACCCCGATATAGTTGTCTTTTCCTATTTCAAAGGATTTGATGATATTGCTGATGGTCCCGGTCGGGGCGATGGAGGTCATGGCAATGTTGCGCAGCCCGTATTGCCGGATGTGCTCCCGGGTGTCCTCGGACAGGGCTTCTTCGAAGAAGGGGCACCGGGAGTACGCTTCGAAATCGAAGATCTCCGAGGGTCCCTTTTCTTTGGCGAGTTCCGAGGAGGTCATGTACGCGGTGTCATTGATAAAGCTCATGACTTCTTCCATGAGCTCGATCCCGTTCCGGGAGTCGTAATCGATCCCGAGCTGGAAGAACATGTCCGCAATGCCCATGATCCCCAGGCCGAGCCGGCGGGTTTCGCTTGCGGCTTCGCGCTGTTTTTCAAGGGGGTTCAGGGTCTCGTTCCAGGTCGTGACATTGTCCAGGAAGCGGAGACAGTTCCCCGTGGAGATCCGCAGCTGTTCCCAGTCGATCTTTGCTTTGGGGGTAAATCCGTCAACGACGAAGCGGCTCAGGTTGATCGACCCCAGGTTGCAGGCGCCCCCGTCCTCCAGGGGGACCTCCGCGCAGGGGTTCGTGGAAATGATCGGCCGGTTCACATAGTTCGACGGCGAGTATTTGCTCATCTGGGTCCAAAAGATCAGCCCGGGTTCCGCGGAATGATAATTGGATTCCACGAAGAGGTTCCAGATATCCCGCGCCTTGACCAGGTTCCGGATCTCCCCGGAGGGCTTTGAGGCAAAATACAGGAGGAAATCCCCGGCATATTTTATCGCAAGCTCCCAGTCATCCTTCCCCGCATCCAGCAGGTAATCTCCGTACACGTCGCGTTTCTGTTTGTCCTTCAGGTCCTCCTCGCGGATGCTGC
>CALMFL010000079.1 GCA_937862595.1 uncultured Fidelibacterota bacterium | reverse complement strand
AGGTTGCGGACTGGCTTGCATTGCTGAAAACTAGATTGTAGACATAGGCATTTTATAATGCAGCTTCAGGCAGGTCGGCAAGATAAACGATCGTATCGCTTCCAAGACTGTATAACACATTTTCACCGCGATAGGTCATCTGGCTTAGGTGCGCGGCGGCGGGACGCGTCCAGCCGTCTGTCCTTTGTACTCCCGCACTGTCATTTTCCTCAATAAAGGGCGTTCTCGGCCGCCAGTTCATGTCCGCACGGTGGGGGAGGCGGGCATCTTCGGCGTAAAATGTGCTGCGCAGCGTGTCGCCGACGGTCGTTGCGGAAGACTGATCAAAATCGTCAAAGAAGTCCCGGAATTGTTTTTGGAACCCCTCATAGAAGAACCAGGCTTCGCCCATGACGCCGTTCGTCCGGTTCAATTGCATGAAATCCATGATATAATCGGGGTCCATCAGATATTCCTCTCCCGTGAAATCCGAATAGCGCTGGTAGAGGCAAACCCCGCCGAAGACCTTGGCGTCGTCATCGTAATTCAGGAGAGAATTAAAGAAGGTCGGCTCGTATTCCGCATAGGTCTTTCGGTACAGCTGGGGGATCACGTCGTCGCAAATGCCCGTGTTCATCCAGGTCTTGGGATCCTGGAGGTAATTGAAGTAGGACCAGGGATAAACGCTGGGACTCGAGGATACGTGAAGGTCCACATCGATGGCCTTGATGGAATCGCGCACATCGCGGTACCAGTCCGTCAGCTTGCCCGCCCGCCAGCGCAGCCACCCGGTATCGCTGTAATTTGAAGGGGGCGCGGCGCCGTCGTGTTCGGCTTTATAAAGATCGGCGCTGGCCTTCTCGTAACCGCCTTCCACGGGCATGGCGGGAATGCGGTCGGAATATTCGATGCCGTCGATATCGTAATATTTGCAGGTTTCCAGCGTGAGCGCGCGTATGAAATCCTGCACGTCGGGATGGATGGCGCTCATCCAGTCGAAGCCGTTCTTGACCGCCAGTGAGCCGTCTGATTTTTTACAGGCCCAGTCGGGATAAGCGCTCAGGATATGCCCGCCCTGCTGGCTCCAGGAGGTCGAAAATCCCATCTCGTACCAGGGCATGACCTCGATACCGCGGGCATGGGCTTCCACCAGGATGTTCCGCAGAGGGTCCCGTCCGCTGAAAGCGGGATGGATATTGGCCGAAGGACCAAAATAGCGCTGCATCACGTCGCTGGGGTAAAGGGTGTAATCGCCGTTCGCGCCGTTGCTGTTCCAGACGCAGACGAGGACCGTATTGATGTTGATCGAATCCAGATAAGCCATGCCCTTCGCGATATTGCGGTCCGAGAACATGATGTCGCTGTCCACGTTCGTGATCTTGGCCGCCCTTAGTTCAACCGGTGCCGCGGCATTTAAATAATGACCCATGACCAAAAATAAGATCAGGAGATGCAGGGATAAGGCACTTGTCCTGCGAAGCTTCTGCGAAGCGGGATGCCATGTCCGACTTAAATGTTTCATTCGTTATCCTTATATAAGGGTGCAAGAACTTTGGCGTTTTTATTGTTCTCTTTTCTCAGGCCTTCATAAAAGAAAAAGACCTCGCCCTTGAATCCCGCCTTGCGGTTGATCGCGATCGTTTCTTTCAGCATCTCCTCCGGCATAAGGTAAGCGCCGACATTGAGAAGCACACCCGGAATAAGGGGTGTTTTACCTTTCGAAATCCCGAGCTTCTCCGGATCCAGTCCCGCCAAGGCGGCTTGATAGGCCTCAAGATCGTAACGATAGACCTGAGGGATCACGATATCGGCATAGCCGCCTTCGATCCAGGCCGGCCAGTCCTGCAGATACTCATCGTAACACCAGGGATAGACCGAGGGCGCCCAGGTCACCAGAACGTCCGGATCCGCGGCTTTGACCTCGTCGTAAAGACGTTTGGCAAAGGCGTTCAGTTTGCCGCCCCGCCAGGCCTGCCATTCGGCGTCCCGATAATCCGTGGGAGGGGTTTTGCCCTCGTGTTCGGACCGATAGAGTTCAACGGTGTAGTCCGAATAACCTCCGTGAATGGGCTGTGCCGGCAGGCGGTCATCACCCTGCACGCCGTCCAGCTCGTAGTTCCTGACCACTTCCGTCACCAGCGAGAGAATAAACTCCTGAACCTCGTCGTGATAG
>CALMFL010000078.1 GCA_937862595.1 uncultured Fidelibacterota bacterium | reverse complement strand
CTCAACCGTGATACGATAATATACGATATGATACGATAGAAGACATGTAAGACGTGAGACCCTGCTTCGCCAAGGCTACGCAGGGCAGGCGTGAGACGTAAGACGTAAGACGTGAGAAGCCTGCCAACCGTAGCGCTCCGTAGCTCCGATACGTCGGAGCGCAGGAGGGGCGTAGGTTGGTAAAACGTGAAACGTGTAGGGGCAAGGCATGCCTTGTCCGATAACTTCGGGGAGCAGGGGGATCAATTGTCGATTGTCTTCCATCCCGGTATCGCAACCTGAATGAGCGTGTCGTTTTCAACGCTCAGGATAAAATTCGGCAAGGTCGATCCGTCGGCGCTCAGGGCTTCCGTTTCCCAGCTTCCCAGCGTGAATTTGTATTCCAGCTGCGTTCCGCTCATGACCTCAATACTTTTTTCCCATTGCCCGCCGGACCGTCGTTCCATGGCGACAGCCGAAGGGTCCCAGAAGCCGATAGCCGGGTGACTTCCGGTGATGCAGACCGCAGCGGCGGCCGGCAATTCTTCAGCGCTCAGTTGAAACGTAAGGGTTCTTGGCGGATAGGTTTTATCTATATAATTTTCGAGTTTTTGGCGATCATCCGAGTCCAGATACTTCGCAAATGAGATCAGGGCAAGGGGAGAGTAATCGGTCAGTTCGGGCCGCAAGGCTTTCCATTGTTCAAAACTTGCCAGCATCTTGTCCAGTCCGGCGCGTTTATATCTTTCAACCAGGGAACCTTCGATCGCTTTGGGAGAATAGGTAAAGCGCATTCCCTTCCAGAGAACATCCGCGGCCGATTCGATGTCATGTCCCTGATCCGGGTAGATATCCCATTGCAGGAAAAGATCGGCCATGTCTTCCTCTTTTAAGGACCGGATCATATTGAGATAGCTCTCGCGCGGCGCATCCCGGCCGGGAAAGCCCACATAGAGGCTGAGAGGACGATCGTTACGGGCTTGCCTGACAGAGTTTTTCATGTGTTCGGACCAATTTCCGGGGAATTGTCCGCCGCCTAAAATGTAATTGTCGAAGAGATCCCGCTGTTCATAAAGCAAATGATTGGCAAAATAAGCGCCCAAGGACCAGCCGTAATAGGTCCGGTTGCTTAACAGGGCGCGGTAACGGGACTCGATCTCGGGGAAAAGTTCGTCTTTGAGAAAGGACTGATACAGCGTATACGCCGGAATGCCGTTTTCATTGAGGTCGCTTCCCAGGTCTTTCATGCGTTTTTCCCGGCACCTTGTTCTGTCGCCGTAGCCAATGCCGACCAAAATGAAATCTTTGCCTTCAAGTTCCATCATGTAAGCCATGTCTGACGCCGTTCCAAAAAACCAGTCCGCATCGGTCATGTAAAAAACAGGATAAGCACGGTCCGTTTCATGATAGTTTTCGGGCAGGCGAACGCGGATCAAAAAATCCCCGGTGATCGCATAGTCCGAATGCAGCCGGAACGATTGTTCGGAAAGCGTATGATTCTCAGGTGTGCAGCCTGAAAAGAGTATCGCGGCAAACAGCAGAGCGACGCACGACGTGTTCAAAAAACATTTCATAAATTTCCCCGATCATGTTGATTCTTGGTTGAAGAAAGAATACGTTGAATATCGGGGCTATGCAAAACATAATATTTAAAAATGCAGCAAGGCGCGCGTGCGGTCGGTCAGCTCGCGCAGGGTTTCCGGATCCCGGTGTTTTTTTGCGACGGGTTTTATCCTGAGCCTGTAAAAACACTGTCCGCTTGTGCCCGGTTCCGGTCCGGCTCCGGCCAGGAAAACGACCGTTTCCGCGCCCTTTTCGACGGTCACGTAAAACGGGAGGAGGATCAGATGAATGATAGCGTCATACCATTTTTTTGTGAACATGATGGCGGTGTTGATCACGCCGGGATCGACCGCATTGACGGTGATGCCGCGCTCCCGCAGTTCATTTGCGAGCGCAAAGGTCGCCCGCAGGACCAGGCATTTGGACACGGCGTAGGCCTTGACCCAGCGGTAAGCGTTGATCCTGTCCCAGCGGTAGCTTCCGAAGGGATAGACGCCCGAAGTCAGGTTGACGATGCGGCCGGAAGCTCCGCTTTCAAGGCAGGGAATGAGCAGGCGCGTGAGTAAATACGGGCCGAGGTAGTTCGTCATGATCACGGTGTCGAGGCCGTCCGGGGTATATTCGGGATAGCGGGTAATGATGCCGGCATTGTTGATCAGCACGTTCAGGTATGGGAAACGGGTGCGGAAATTTTCCGCAAAGGAGCGGATCGAGGCCTGACTGCAGAGATCCAGTTCCATAAGGTGTACGGCGTCATTGCCGCTCAGGCGGCGGATCTCGTCCCGGACCGGCAGGGCAGCCGCCGTGTTCCGGCAGGCCATGACGAGCGTGTGCCCCTGCCCGGCAAGCGCCGCGGCAGCCTGTTTTCCCAGTCCCCGGTTCGCGCCGGTGATGAGGATGATGCGTGGTGTATCGATAGGCCGTCCTTGCGTTCGTTAATGAAAAACATGTCGGGAGCTTCGCCGGCAAGCGCCGCGCTTAATCTATGCAAATATTGAACAGCGTGCGTCCGCGCTTAGCGGATCGGACATTCCGGGGAACACGCCCGGTCTAGGGAAGCGGGTACGTAAAAATAATTAAAATATCGCTTGCGATATAAAAAAGGATGTCGTATTATTATATCGCAGACGATAGAATCGCAAAGGAAATAAAAGAAAGGAATTTATCATGAATACACTCTACACCACACAAGTCACCGCCGTCGGAGGACGGAACGGAAAGATATCGAGCCATGACGGCGTATTGAACCTGGAGGTCCGCAGTCCGAAAGAGATCGGCGGTAGCGGGGGACCCTACAGCAATCCCGAACAGCTTTTCGCCGCCGGGTATGCGGCCTGCTTTGACGGGGCGCTGAATCTGGCGGCGCGCCAGGACAAGATCAGGGTGGGGAAAACCCGGGTCACGGCCACGGTCAGTTTTCTGGCGGGCGGACCTGCGGATTTTGGCCTGGCGGTCGATCTGGAGATCGATGTTCCCGGCCTTGAACCGGAGGTTGCGCTGGACCTGATCCAAAAAGCGCATCATATCTGTCCCTATTCCCGGGCGGTCGAAGGGAACATCAGGGTCAGCCTGCGCTTGGCCGGATCTTCGGAAGGAGCCTGACGATGGAAGCACCCTTTTACGGCTTCAGCGCGCTCAGTCTTCAGGGACGCGAGATCAGCATGAACGACTACCGCGGGAAGATGGTCCTGGCGGTCAATACGGCCAGCAAATGCGGACTGACGCCTCAGTTTGAAGGCTTGGAAACACTGTACAGAAAATACAAGGACCGGGGGCTGGTGATCCTGGGTTTTCCCTCGAACCAGTTCGCGAACCAGGAACCCGGCGACGAAGCCAGCATCGCGGAAGGCTGCGTGCTGAATTACGGCGTGAGTTTTCCGATGTTCTCAAAGATCTCCGTCAACGGCCCGGAGACGCACCCTCTTTACCGCTATCTTAAAGAGGAGCTCCGCGGGATCGGGGGCGGCGATATCAAATGGAATTTCACCAAGTTCCTGATCGACAGAGAGGGAAAGCCCGTGAAACGCTTCTCGCCGTCGACCGTGCCGGAGAAGATCGACCGCTACCTGCAGAAGAAAAACCTGGTGTAAGCCATCATCATAAAGGAGACGGATGACCTACGAACAACTTAAACTGGAGAATCAGCTGTGTTTTCCCCTTTACGCAGCCTCGCATCTCATTACCCGTCGCTATCAGCCGCATCTTGAAAAGCTGGGCCTGACCTATCCGCAATATCTGGTGCTGATGGTCCTGTGGGAAAACAATGAAATGACGGTCAATGAGGTCTCAAAAAAACTGATCCTCAACACGAATACCGTCACCCCGCTTTTAAAACGCATGGAATCCCTTGAACTTATCAGCCGGCAGCGGTCCGGCCAGGACGAACGAAAGGTCATCGTCCGGCTGAGCGAAAAGGGGAGACAGCTGAGGGAGGACGCCGCCTCCATTCCTGGAAAGCTTGCCCGGGGATTCATTCCCGAGGTGATCAGCGTCAAAGAGGTCGCCGACCTGATGGAAAAACTGAAGCGGATCGTCGGGTTTTTGTCGGAAGAAAAGATATAAGGGCGCTTCCGTATCCGCCGGCGCTCAAAGTGCTTCCAAACACCCGCAGGATTGCGTATCTTTGTTCATGATGCGGGTCCGTAAAGGACCTTCCTGTCCGTGACATAAGGGTGAGGAGTGTTCGAATGACCAATTATTTGCTGGTTGCCGCCGGCGCGGCCCTGGGAGGGGTCCTGCGCTACGGTATTTCCGGGTTCACGCAAAAGATCCTGCCGGCCAACTTTCCCTACGGGACCCTGGCGGTCAATGTTCTGGGGACCTTTCTGCTGGGCTTCATTATTTTTTATTTCGATGTGCAGGGACTGATCTCGCCGCGGCTGCGGCTACTATTGACCATCGGTTTCTGCGGGGGCTTTACGACCTTTTCAACCTTTGCGTTCGAAACGGCGGGACTTCTGCGCGATTCGGAATACCTGCTTGCCTTCGCCAATATGGGGCTGAACCTCTTCCTGACGCTGGGAGCCCTGGCCCTGGCCTATCTCGCTGCAAAATGGATGATCGGAGGATAAACATGCTGATGAAAAAGAACGCGACCTTGCTTCGCATCATGATGGGGGATTCGGACCGGATCGGGTCGACGGCGGCCTATGAAAAGATCGTGCTTGAAGCCAAAAAGCACGGACTTGCGGGAGCCACGGTGATCAAAGGGATCATGGGTTTCGGCGCGACCAGCAGGATCATTCACAGCAGCAAGATCCTGCGCCTGTCGGAGGACCTGCCCCACATTGTCGAGATCGTGGACGAGCAGGAAAAGATCGAAGCGTTCCTTCCCCTTCTCAACGAACTGCTTGAACGAACGGCCTTCGGAGGCCTGATCACCGCTTCCCCGGTGGACGTGATCCAGTATTCGGCCGGTGAGCAAAGCGAGGAAAAGCACCGGAAACACCGCAATTGACGGGTGCTCCGGTCATTTTGAAGGATCCAGAATTTTTTCATATCCCACGACATCCAGGACACGGCCGAATTTTTCGCCGACCTCCCGGAAATGCGCGCAGACGGAATAGCCGCAGCGTTCGAAAAGCCGGATGCTTGTCTTGTTATCCCCCGAAATAATGCCCAGCAGGACCTTGATCCCGCTTTCTTTCGCCAGGACGTCAAGCCGCTCCAGGGCGGTTCGCCCGATCCCTTTGCCGGTAAATGAGGGTTTCAGGTAGATCGTCACCTCTGCACTGCGGTCGTAGGCCGGGCGTTTCTTATAGGGCGCAAAATAGCAAAACCCGCAGACCGCGTCGTCGCAATGTATCAGAAAGGAACGGTAGCGCGGATGTCTCGCGGGGATCATCTCCTTTAGCTCGGCGATCGTGAGCGGTTCCGTGTGAAAGGTCGCCGTGGAATGCAGGATGTAATGGTCATAGATGGCTTTGACAACGGGATAATCCCGGTCCGTAATATCCGTGAAGCGTAATTCCATGGATGTATTCACTTATTGATCTTATTGTATTTTTTCATGATCTCAAGCACCTGCGGAACGGGCAGGGCTTCCACGACGTGCCCGTCCCGGCCGCTCAGGGTTTCCGCGGCGAAGAGGGAGTTGACGATCGCCTCTTCGGTCGCTTCGATAACGGCAAGAAAGAGCGCGGAGATATCGTCGTTGCGCAGGACCGTGCTTGCATAAAGGCTTCCCTCATCCGCGTGCGGGATGAAATTTTCCGCCGCGGCGGACAGCGCGATAACATAATCCCCGCTGCCGTTCGAGGCAATGCCGCCCGTTTTGGCAAGTCCCATCATGGCGCGTTTCGCCAGCCGTTCGAGGTTCCGCGCGCAGAGGGGAGCGTCGGTAACGACCACGATCATACAGGAGCCGTCGGCGGCGTTGAGAAGGTCGTCACGGAAGGAATACTTGCCGAGTTCCTCTCCGATCGGCACGCCGTTTATTTGGAGCACCCCGCCGAAATTGCTTTGAACCAGCACGCCGACCGTGTAGCCGCCGAGCGAAGCGGGTAATTTCCGCGAGGAGGTGCCGATCCCGCCCTTGTAGCCGAAGCAGACCGTCCCCGTGCCGGCGCCGACATTTCCTTCCCTGACCTTCCCGCCTTTGGCGTTCCGGATGGCGGAAAGGACATGCTCCTCCCGGACATGGCGTCCGCGGATATCGTTCAGCCAGCTGTCGTTGGTCTCGCCGACGAGCGGATTGACCGACCGCACGTTCTCATTTCCCGTCATGTTCAGGGTATAGGTGATCAGCGCGTCCGAGGCCGCGGGCACGCTCAGCGTATTCGTCAGGATAATGGGGGTCTCGATATTGCCCAGCTCCTTCACCTGGCTGTACCCGGCAAGCTTGCCGAAGCCGTTCCCGATATGGATCGCGGCGGGCACTTTCATCTGATAGATGTTCCCCGCACAGGGCAGGATCGCCGTCACCCCGGTCCGGATGTTCTCGCCGGAAACAAGGGTCGTGTGGCCGACCAGGACCCCGCCGACATCCGTGATCGCGTTCAGTTTTCCGGGTTTCAGCACCCCGATCTCAATTCCGTAGTCCCGCGCCCGTCCGGAGCCGGCAAAGGCGGACGTTCCCGCCAGCAGAAGGAGCAAAATAATCACGGCATATTTTTTCATGTCTCAGGTTCCTTATCGTCAAAGGTGTCATTGATCAAATGTGCAGGATGACCGCATTTCAATAGTCTTCCAGGAAACGCGGGGCTCTGCGGTGCCGGGTCCCCTGTTCGTAGGCATAGGCGATCTCCAGGAGCACCGGTTCGCTCCAGGCCCTTCCGAAGATGGAAATGCCGACCGGCAGTTCGCCGATAAACCCCATGGGAACGGTGATATTGGGATAGCCGGAGATGGCCGCGGGCGAGGAGGACCCGAACTGGAAGATGTCCCCGTTGAGGAGATCCGTGAACCAGGCGGGCGTACCGGTCGGGGCGATGAGGGCGTCCAGTTCATGCTCGTTCATCACGCGGTCGATGCCCTGCTCGCGGCTGCCTTCCAGCATGCTGCGCAAGGCATCCCGATAGGTTTCGGAATCCAGCCCGTCCTTTTCCTGCGCCATTTCCAGATATTTCTGATTATAGAATTCAAGCTCGACGGGATCGGAGAGGTTGAAGGCGATCAGGTCCGCCAGGTCCTTCACGGGAGCCTCCGGCCCCAGGGACTTGAAATAGTTGTTCAGTCCGTCTTTGTATTCGAAGAGCATGACCTCAAAGGAACGGTCTTCGGTGCCTTCGGCCAGGATATCGCCGATCTCGACGACCGTTGCCCCCTGCGTTTTCATGAAGGCGACGGCGGAATCCATCAGGGCGTCCACCTTGAAATTGATGCCGCGAAAGGCGGTGTAATAGCCGATGCGTTTTCCCTGAAGTCCCTCCCGCTTCAGGAACTGCGTATAATCCGTGTGTGCCCTTCGTCCCGCCTGCTGCGTTTTTTCATCCTGCGGGTCGACGGCGGTCAGGACGCCCAGGCAGATCGCGGCGTCCCGGACCGTGCGCGCCATGGGTCCGGCCGTGTCCTGGGTGCGGGAAATGGGGATGATGCCCGAACGGCTGATCAGTCCGACCGTGGGTTTGATGCCGACGATCCCGTTCGCGTGCGAGGGGCACACGATCGAACCGTTGGTCTCGGTGCCGATCGCAAGCATCGTAAGGTTAGCGGATACGGCCGCGGCGGATCCCGAACTGGAGCCGCAGGGATTGCGTCTCAGGGCATAGGGGTTTTTCGTCTGCCCGCCCACGCCGCTCCAGCCGCTGGACGAAAGTTCTCCCCGGAAATTCGCCCATTCGCTGAGATTGGCTTTTCCCAGAATGACCGCGCCGGCCTTGCGGAGCTGGTTTGCGACATAACTGTCCTGCAGGGGATAGGAGTCTTTCAATGCCCGCGATCCTGCGGTGGCCGGCATCCTGTCCTGCGTATCGATATTGTCTTTCAGCACGACGGGGATCCCGTGCAGAGGCCCGCGGATCCTGCCTTCTTTCATTTCCCGGTCGAGGACTTTCGCGATCCGGATCGCATCCGGATTGACCGTGATCAGGGCATGGATCGCCGGTCCGGTCTCGTCGACGGTTTTGATGCGCTGCAGATATTCCCGCACGAGGGCCTCGGCGCTCAGACTGCCGTCGGCGTAACGGGCCCGTATCCCGGAGATCTCCGTTTCGGGGAAAGGGAGGTCCCCACGATTCACCGCCGGAGTATTCTGCCGGCAGGCAGAAAGAAGAATCCAAAGCAGTGTCAGCGCAAAGCGGACTGTTCGGGTCAGGTTATTCTGTTTCAGCATGGGTCAGCTCCTTGTCGGGGCGGCGCCGTCAGGCTTCGCGGACCGGCTTGACTTTCGGGCGTTTGATAAGGGTGATCACGATCAGCACGGTCAGGACGGCCAGCATGGCGTAGGCGGCGGTCACGATATCCAGGTACACGTATTCCTGTGCCGTGCGTTTTAAAATGATCCCGATCAGCGCCCAGGCCACGACCAGGGAAAACGCGACGTTGCCGCGTTTCGACAGCATCAGGACCGCGATGACCAGGGCTGCGGTCATCATGATCATCGTCCAGATGTTTTCGGGAATCCCCCACGCGTTCCAGCCGCGCGCCACCAGCAGGGCCGTCGTGTTGGCAATGGTCGCGACGGTGATCCAGCCGAGGTAAACGCTGACGGGTATCTTTACGGCGACGGCCTTGATAAACCCGTGCAGCTTCAGCTTCTCGGTATCCAGGAACAGGCGGATCAGGAGGGCAAGGAAGAGCAGCATGGCCAGTTCGGAAAGGAGGATCAGCTTATAGTGCCATAAAAAGATCCAGGCGGCATTGACAAAGCAGGTCAGGGAGAAGATGATTTGGGTCTTGAGGGTGATCACCCCGTCGAAGGTGTCCGTGAGGGAGACATACAGTCCGTAGACGACGTAGAAGAACAGCAAAAGATAGATCAGCGCCCAGATGGAAAAAGTCAGGCCCGCCGGAACGAAAAGATTCGGGTAGAGCGCGGACACGTCCCCGGTATTGAGCCCGTTGATGGGCAGGGCGTTGGCCAGGGCGTTGACGGCGAGCATCCCGGCGTAGAACAGGATGTTCAGCGATGCGAGCAGGACGTGCCGGGTCTTCAGGCTTAATGCAGCGTTCATGATAAGCCTCCTTGTCGTTGTTTAGTGCAATTGTCGTAATGTAAAGCATTTAGCTCCCATCGGCAACGGGAAATCCCCGGGCAGGCCGGAACAAAAAAATTCTTGACATTGACGGTACAATACGATATACTCTATAAGATTAGTAGACAATAACCCGAAGAGGTGCCCTATGAAGCTGTCCGTAAAGAGCGAATATGCCTGCCTGGCTCTGATCGACCTGTCGGAACTCCACGAGAAGGGGCAACTGTGCACGATCGGAAAGATCGCGGAGAACAAGGGCATTCCCAAAAAATATCTCGAGCAGATCCTGCTCATCCTCAAGCGCAGCGGGTACGTGAAAAGTCAGAAAGGACCGGACGGGGGATACCGGCTGGCGAAAGATCCGGGTGAAATCAACGTAGCGGAGATCATCCGCCTGATGGACGGCGCGCTGGCGCCCGTTGAATCGGTCAGCACCTATTTTTTTGAACACACCCCGATCGAGAAAAGTCCCAAACTTCTTGACGTTTTCAGGCAGATCCGGAATTACATTTCCGATACCCTGGAGCACCTGACCTTCCGCGACCTGATCGAATAGTTTTTTTTACCCTTATATGCTATAAAGCCGATAGACAATATGATCATAGTAGAATAAAGAACATGGAACGGAAAAAACATGAGGCGATATGATATGAAAAAGGGGGGATTGATCGTACTGGTCCTGGCGGGCCTGCTTTATGCCGGCGAGATCCCGGCGGTAAAACTCGGCGGGTTCATTCAGGCGGTCGGATACGCCGGGATCGCGGATACGGCGGAGTCGGTCACGGATCAGTTTGTGCTCCGTCGGGCACGGCTGGACGTGCGCATTAATTCGGGGGAAACCCTCGAGGGACGCATCCATGCGGATCTTGCGTGCTCCGTCCCGCTTCTTGACGCCTATCTGAAAGTAAACCTGCGTCCCGCCGTTGCCGTGACATTCGGAAAGTTCAAGCATCCCCTGAGCCAGGAACGGGCGCAATCCGTACCTTCACTGATGTTCAATGACTTTTCAT
>CALMFL010000077.1 GCA_937862595.1 uncultured Fidelibacterota bacterium | reverse complement strand
GACGCCGGCGTTCTCGACGTGTTCCGAGATCGCGTAGCAGACGATGTTCCCGTTCTGCGCGACGGCGTCGAATTCGAGTTCCTTGGCGTTTTCATAGAATTTGCTGATGACCACGGGATACTCATGGGAAATATCCGCCGCCGCCTGCAGGAATTTCCTCAGTTCCTTGTCGCTGGTCGCCACGGCCATGGCGGCGCCGGAGAGCACGTACGAGGGACGCACGAGGACGGGGTATCCGACATCGTTCGCGAAGGTCAGGGCGCTCTGCGTATCGCTCAGCTCTTTCCATTCGGGCTGTTTGATGCCGAGCTCATCCAGCATGGCGGAAAAGCGGCTCCGGTTCTCGGCGCGGTCGATGGATTCCGTGGAGGTGCCCAGGATGCGCATGCCGTTTTGGTTCAGGCGCACGGCCAGATTGTTCGGGATCTGCCCGCCCATGGAGAGCACCAGCCCTTCGGGCTCGATCTTGTTGTAAATTTCCCGGACGGTCTCAAAGGTCAGCTCTTCGAAGAAGAGGGCGTCGAATTCGTCGTAATCGGTACTGACGGTCTCGGGATTGCAGTTGATCATGATGGCTTTTTTTCCGCTTTCTCGCGCGGTCTTCCCCGCGATCACGCAGCACCAGTCGAACTCTACGCTGGAGCCGATCCGGTAGGGTCCCCCGCCGAGGATCACGACCGCATCGCTGTGCTTTTCGGTATAATCGTCCTCGGTCCCGTTGTAGGTCAGGTAAAGGTAATTGGTCATGGCGGGATACTCCGCCGCGACGGTGTCGATCTGCTTGATCACGGGATGCAGTCCCGCTTTCAGGCGCTGATCGTAGACGGCGGTCTCTTTTTTACCCGTCAGCAGGGCGAGCTGTTCGTCCGAAAAGCCGATCTTCTTGGCAAGCAGGAGCCGTTCGTCGTCAAGCTTCTCCCCCCGTTCCAGCTGAAGGGAGACGTCGACGACTTTCCTTATCTTGTTCAGGAACCAGAGGTCGATCTTTGTCAGCTCATGGACCTTTTCGATGGCGTAACCCTGCCGGAAGGCGTCCACGATGGCGAAAAGGCGCTCATCGCTGGGTTTGGTCAGGGAATCCTCCAGGGATGCGGTGACGAATTTTTCGTTCGCGACCAGGCCGCGGGCGCCGGTGCCCAGCATGCGGATGGCTTTCTGCAGGGTTTCTTCGAAATTGCGCCCGATGGCCATGACCTCGCCCACCGATTTCATGGCGGAACCGATGCGGCGGGAAACGTTGCGGAATTTTTTCAGGTCCCAGCGCGGTATTTTTACGACGATATAGTCCAGCGCGGGTTCAAAGAAGGCGGAGGTTTCGGTGATGGCGTTGGAAAGTTCGTGCAGGCCGTAGCCGAGCGCGAGCTTGGCGGCGATGAAGGCCAGCGGATAGCCGGTCGCCTTGGAGGCAAGGGCGGAACTCCGCGACAGCCGGGCGTTCACTTCGATCACGCGGTAATCCTCGGACCCGGGGTCCAGGGCATACTGGATATTGCATTCGCCGACCACGCCGAGATGCCGGATCACCCGGATCCCGATCTCGCGCAGTTTGTGGTATTCGCTGTTGGAGAGGGTCTGGCTGGGCGCCACGACGATGCTCTCGCCGGTGTGGATGCCCAGGGGATCGACATTTTCCATATTGCAGACGGTGATGCAGTTGTCGTATTTATCGCGGACAACTTCATATTCGACCTCTTTCGAGC
>CALMFL010000076.1 GCA_937862595.1 uncultured Fidelibacterota bacterium | reverse complement strand
GTGCGGCGGCTTCAGGAGCGTTTCCCCGCAAAGACCGTTTTGCCCTTGTCGGAATCGGGATTCCAGTGCACTACCATGAGCATGATCACGCCGGAAAAACTGCTCCGGGTCCTGACCGAGATCCGAGAAGGGGATGAAAGCCACCGTCTTCGGGTTGAAAATGAAATTAAAAACTATGCAAAAATCGCATTAATGCGTATGTTAGCCTTATGAAGAAACGTCACTGGATCAGCCTGATATCAATGATGCTTATCCTCGCAGGATGCGCGACCAAATCCTACGTCCGCCTGGAAGATGAGCGTTTGACCAAATTTACCTCACAGGCGGACAGCACGATCATCGAACAACTGAAAGCGGACAAGAACCAGCAGCTTTTCTATCAGGATTCGCTCTACGCCAAACTGACGCAGGATACGGATTCTCTGTTCATCTCCATGATGGCGGAGATCTACCGGAAGAATATCCGGATCGACTCGCTTCAGCAGGAGCTTCAGCTGCAATCCGTGTTCATCGACAGCCTGATCGCGGACGTCGACACCCTGGAACGTCTTCAGACCCGTTTCAAGGATGCGGATTACACCATCTTTGATTTTTCCCGCCTGAAATCCAACCTGGATTCCCTGATGATCAACCAGAAGCATCTTTCCCGCGAATTGCAGTACATGATCCGGGACCTGAACCTGATCGAACGGAATCTGATGGATATTATGAACTACTCCATCAATTCGCTGAAAGCGCAGCTTCAGGCCTCAACGGTCATGACAAAGCGCTCGCTGTACAAAAACAGCGCGACCGCCTATAAAATGGTCATGGTCTACCTGATGACCAACGTGTCGTCCGATCCGGAGAAATTACTGAACTATATCGATTCGGTCTATGCCATGGGAGACGCGCTGGATACCGTCAAGGTACAATTTGCGGCGCCCGGCGGCAGGGACCCCTCTCCCGAAGACACCTTAAGCCGTAAGTGACGAAACGCCGGCGATCAGAACGCGGCCGCATTTTTCCGGATCCATCTCGTAATATTTCGAACAATAAAAAAACCCTTTCACGATTCCCGGAAAGGGTTTTTCTGTTATCTTTCAAAAAGGCCGTCGCCTAAATGCCGATCTTCATTTCATCCAGGATCCACTGGGCCTTCGCGACCTTTTGCGTGATGAAGAGGACATAACGGATGTCCACTGCGATCGTGCGCTGGATCTCCTCAAGGAACATCCAGTCGCTGGTCATGGCCTCGTAGTTGCCGTCGAACGCCAGGCCGATAAGCTCGCCGTTCCGGTTCATGACCGCCGATCCGCTGTTCCCGCCGGTAATATCCCCGGTCATCAGGAAGCAGGAAGGCACGTCACCCAGTTCGGGGTCGGCCCAGTTGCCGGTATCTCCCTGACTACAGGCGGCGATCAACTCATCCGGGGCATTGAAAGGTTCTTCGCCGGTATGCTTGGCGATCACGCCGGACAGGGTGGTGAAGGGTTTATACCACACCGCATCGCGCGGCGTGTAGCCCTTGACGGTTCCGTAGGTAAAACGGATCGTGCCGGTGGCATCCGGGTACAGGGGCGTTCCGCGATAGCTGCGCAAAAGTTCGATATAGCGCATGCGCAGATCGTTCATGCGGGCCTTCCAGTTGCGCAGGCGCTCTTTTTTCTCGAATTTCGGGGCGTAAAGTGAAACGGCCATGCGAACCAGGGGGTCGCTGAGTTCTTCGATCTGAGAGGCTCTCATGCCGAATAAACGCTGCATGTAGGCGACATCTTTGAGTTTGGTGCCGCGATAGGCCGATTCCACCCAGGCGGCGGGATCTTCGGGCAATTGGAAATAATTGAAACCCGCGGGAGCGCTGCGGGCATGCTCCAGGGTATAGGTCAGCGCCGCTTTGTCGTAGGCCTCGACATAGCCCAGATAGCGGTTCGGGAGCTGTTCCACGAATTCCCGGATGCGTTTTTCCGAAAAATCCGGATCGCGGTCCGCTTCGGGCTTGGCGCGTTCCCGCGCGACTTCGTACGCGTAATCGGCCAGATAGTAGAGAATGCCGCTGTAATAACCGAAGGCATCCAGGATCTCGTCGGAAGCGTGAAAGGCCTCGCGTTCGCCGGTCAGTTCCGCCATGCCTTCGAAAATATCCCCGTAACGCTTGAAGAGCTTTTTGTCGGCGTTGACATAACGCTCGATTTCTTCTTCGTCACGCCGCTTGTTCTCAATAAAATGCGTTCCCAGCATCCCGTCGACGTTCCCCTGGTACTTTTTCATGACATTGTTGATGCCGGCGTTGAGGTTGGCAAGCCGTATCGCGGATTCGGGGTCGTCAAGGGTGACCTTGTCCATGATGTCGAGCAGGTCACGGTATTTTTTGATCATGGGGATATAGCGTTTGTGCAGGGTGTATTCGACGTCGTTCGCCGTGCGGTAGCGTGTGGTCGTGCCGGGGAAGCCGATAATGAAGGCGGGATCGCCGTCCGAAAGATCCTGCTGCGCGACCTTCAGCCAAACGGGGGTGGACAGGGGAATGTTCTCGGGAGCGTATTTCGCCGCGCCGCCGTCAGGTCCCTGATAGACGCGGAGAAAGGTGAAATCGCCCGTATGACGGGGCCACATCCAGTTGTCCGTGTCGCCGCCGTATTTCCCGATGGAGGCGGGCGGCGCATAGACGATGCGGACGTCCTGATATTTGGTGAACACGTATTTTCGGTATTCGCTTCCTTCAAAGAGTTTCACGACCTCGCAATGGATATCGTCGCGATCGGCCTCCGTTTCCTCGACGATCTGCGTGCATTTCTTATCCATCAGCCTTTCACGTTCGGTCATATCGCCGGCGTAGCGGGCGGCCTTGAGGACATCCTTCGTCACATCCTCAATGGCAGTGAGCACGTAGGCGAACTGGCCCGGGGCGGGAAGTTCTTCTCCCTGATTTGCCGCAATAAAGCCGTGTTTGATGTAATCGATGCTGTCCAGGGCGGACGCGCGGTGCAGTCCGGCATAGGCGCAGTGATGGTTGGTGAGCAGCAGTCCGTCGGGGGAGACGAAGGAGGCGGAACAGCCGCCCAGCCAGACGATGGCGTTGTAAAGACCGGGTTTGCCGGTTTGATAAATGGAATCGGCGGTGATCGAGAACCCTTTGTCCGAAAGATCAAGGTCCTTGATCTGGGACATCAGCCACATGCCTTCGTCGGCATATATCAGGGATAAACAAACCGTCATAAAAGTGATCATACGCTTGTACATCAACATGTTCTCCTTAAACTTTCAGCCGCTAATGTAATAATTTTTAATTTGAATAGGAAAATAAAAATCATTTATGCAAAGAGATGCGAAAGGTCCTCGTCGGACTGGATGCGGGCATTCATGAGCAGGGTGGCGGAAACGCCCTGCAGGCCGTCAAGCGCGCGTTCCCAATCCTGTTCATGAAGAGCGGTGCGGCTGATCTTATATGTTTTATTGTCGGATGTCCGAACCAGGAACTTGATATGCGCAATGTGACAATGCGCCGCTTCCAGCTTGCCGAATATATGGCTGATGGTCCGGATGACGGCGGGACGCAGCGGCTCGGTGTCCCGGAATTCCCATGTCTTTTCGATCCATTTCAGTCGTTCCAGGGCACGTTGATGCAGGGCGGGATCAAGACCGGAGGGATGGAGTTTCGAGACCTTCATCCCGGAAAGAACCGCGTACCAGGCGGCGATATCATGGTCCGAAAAGGCGTCCTGAAAGAGGAGGACTTTCCCCGGGAAGCGCTTCGGAACTTCCCGCTTCAGCGCGGCGATATCATTTTCATCAAGAAGATCTATTTTATTGATAATGAGGCAGTCGGATTCATTCAGCTGACCTTTGAAAAGGGCGTTTACGCTGTCGCTGAATGGCAGGGGCTGTCCTTGGACGAGACGCCGTAACAGGCGTCCGTCGCATAGCGCGCTCAGCGATCGCGGGATGTAGCGGCTGTCCCGGAGCAGGGGCGTGAGAAGCGTTCCGACCAGGTTCCCGGCGGAGCCGATGGATTCGGCGAATACGACGTCGGGGGCGACGGTGCGGCAAAGTTCGTCGAGCTGTTTTACCAGATCCTGATAATGGGAGCAAAAGCAGCCGGACTGCACGTCGACGGCGGGAATATCGGAGGCGTTGATAAAGGCCGTATCGACAAGATATTTCCCCTGGTCGTTCGTGACGACGGCAACCTTTTTGCCTTGTTTCATGAGCATCTT
>CALMFL010000075.1 GCA_937862595.1 uncultured Fidelibacterota bacterium | reverse complement strand
CGCTGTTCCTGACCTTCCGGGGATACGATATCGTGACTTCCTTTGCAGCCTCGGTGGCTACATTGAGCAATATCGGTCCGGGTCTTGCGCGTGTGGGAGCCATTGAGAATTATGCCTTTTTCGATAACATCTCGAAAGTTGTCCTGACTTTCAGTATGCTGCTGGGCCGTCTTGAACTGTATTCCGTGCTTATCCTTTTATATTCCCTGTTTAATCCGAAGAAGATGCATTAGCGCAACAGGTGCCCGGAATGTTCCTGTTGTCCGTTAATGAATACCGTAAAAACATTTCATTTTCCGGCAAGTAATAATTACCTTCTTAACTAATATCGGGAGACCTATGCCGGAAGAACAGACACGTGTGGAAAAGATCATCGGGAATCCGAAACGGGCGATTTGGGGACTGACAATACCCGCCCTGCTCGGGATGGTCGTGCAATACGTCTATAATCTTACCGACACCTTCTTTGTCAGCAAGATCAGCGACGAGGCCATTGCGGCCATGCAGTTCAACGGACCTTTCGTGTTCTTCGCCATCAGCATCTGCTTCGGTCTCGGGATCGGGGTGACCAGCCTGATCTCCCAGGCGCTGGGGGCAAAGGACAAGCGCCGCGCCAACAACGCGGCGGAACATGCGGTGATCATCGGCGTGGTTTTGGGCCTGACCATCTCGATCGTCAGCATCGTGTTCCGGTATCCGATCTTCCGCCTGCTGGGGGCGCCGGACAATGTCATCGACCTTTCCGTCCAGTATTTCCAGGTGATCATCTACGGCTTCGTTTTCAATATCCTGAGCGTGTTCTTCCGCTCGATCCTTTCCGGCGAAGGGGACGTCAAGACACCGGTGCGCTTCATGATCATCGGGACGGTCATTAACATCGTGCTGGACCCGATCTTTATCTTTGTATTCAAGATGGGCATCGCCGGCGCCGCCTGGGCGACCATTACCGCGCAGTTCATCGTGATGCTGCTCTACGTCAACTTTTTCTTTATCCGGCGGGAAAGCCTGGTGGAATTTGCCTTCAGGGATTTTTCCTTCTCCTGGAATATCGTGGGCGAGACCTTTCGCATCGGCGTCCCGGCCTCCCTGTCCTTTGTCGTGATGTCCTTCGGCCAGATGCTGTACAACCGCATCGTCGTTATTTTCGGAAGCAACGCGATCGCGGGAGTGGGCATCGGGATGCGGCTGGACCAGCTGTTCTTTCTCCCGATCATGGCGGCCGCCTCCGCCATGGTCACGATCACCGGTATGCTCTACGGCGCGAAACGAAAGGACCTTATGCGCTCCACCTATCTCTACGTGATCGGATGGGGTGAAGTGACCGCGATCGTTTTAGGTCTTTTTTTCTATCTGGTTTCACCGTATTTTATGAAGATATTTACATCGAACCCCGAGATCACCGGCATCGGCATCAGCTATATCCGCTACAACGTCTTCGCCTATCCCTTTATTGTGATCGGCATGACGTCCGGCCGGGTGTTCCAGGGGATCGGGAAGGGACTTCCGGGACTGCTGATCACAACCATCCGGATCGCCGTGATCGTTGTGCCGCTGGCGCTCCTGTTCACGCGGATCTTTGGCTGGGGCATCGAAGGCGTCTTCCTGGCTCAGATCATCTCCTCCCTGAGCGCGGCGGTCCTGGCCTTTTTCTGGCTCTTGCGGAGCCTGAAGAAAATTGAAATAACGGAACCAATACACGGAGTGTAACATGGACGAGAAGAAGTTGAGTTATCCGCTTGATGTTTCGACCAAGGAAGCGCTGAAAGAGATCGCGCGCGGCATTCCCTGCCTGTTGAAACTGTTCTATCGCCTCCTGCGCGACGAGCGTACCCCGCGGGAAGTGAAATGGTGGATCGGCGGCTCCGCCCTTTACCTGATCCTTCCCATCAACCTGAAGTTCAAGAAGCTCAAACGCTTTCCCCTGCAGGTGCTGAACTACATCGACGACGTGGTGGTCGTCACGACCATGATCCAGCGTATCTTCAAGAACACGCCGGACGAACTGCTTGAGGAACACTGGGACCATGACATTTCGCTCAGCGACTGGCGGAACCTTCTGTTCAAGATCAAAACGGACATCCAAAATATTATCTGATAAGTGAGAAACATGTCTGAACGTCTTTCCGGCATTCTGCTTCATGTAAGTTCGCTTCCCTGTGCCTGGGGAAAAGGCGGATTTGGCCCCGAAGCCTTTCGTTTCATCGACTGGCTGGAACGCGCCGGCCAGTCCCTCTGGCAGATCCTGCCGCTGAACTACCCCGATCCCACGGGATCGCCTTACACCAGTCCCTCCGCCGGCGCCATCGATCCCGGCTTCGTCAGTCCGGAAATGCTGGCCGAAGACGGCCTGCTGAGCGACGCGGAGCTGGACATGCTGGTCCGGGAGCGCGAGGCGGGGCACGCCGCCCTCCGGGAGCGGGCTTTCTCCCTTGCTTTTGCAAACTGGCGCGAACGGGAAGACAGGGGCGCTTATGAGCGGTTTTGCCGGGAACACGCCTACTGGCTGCACGACACGGCCCTGTTCATGACCCTGCGCGCGCAATATCCAGGGACCTGGTACGGCTTTCCCGAAGCATTGCGGGACCGCCGGCCGGAAGCCCTCGCCGCCTGGGAAGTGGAAGCGGAAGACGCGGTCCTGCGCTTTAAATTCGAACAATTCATCCTCTTCGGGCAATGGAATAAAATCAAGAACTATGCC
>CALMFL010000074.1 GCA_937862595.1 uncultured Fidelibacterota bacterium | reverse complement strand
TGCTGCGTTTATCTTTCTTTTTATTGTTTCTGCCTATGCTGCGGCTACCATGAGCGAGAAGGGAGTGGGGATCTTTTTGCTGTCCTTGCAGATCTTGAATTTGCGGACCGTGGCGGGCTGTTCGAATTCTATCGAAGGCAGTTTCAAGGCATCGTAAGTATTCTTCATGAAGCTGGCCCAGATGGGAAGCGCGGCCCGTGACCCCGACTGCTGTGGTCCCAGAGGGATCCGCGAGTCATCGATCCCGACCCAGACCCCCGCCGTCAGCAGAGGCGTGAACCCGACGAACCAGGCATCCGTGTAGTCGTTCGTGGTTCCCGTTTTTCCGCCGCAGGGGACCCTGAAACGGTAGTCCGATCGAACCCGTACGCCGGTGCCGCTTGTGATCACGGATTTCAGAAGGTCGACCATCAGGTAGGTGGTCTCGGCGCTGAGGATCTCGCGCGTTTCACGCGGACTGCGGTAAATTTCGCGTCCGTTGCGGTCCAGGATGCGCTCAATGGCATAGGGCCGGTTCCAGATGCCCTTGTTGGCGAACACCGCGTAGGCGGACACCATGTCGCTTAAAATGACCTCGCCGCTCCCCAGGGCAAGGGAAGGGTAGGCGGGAAGATCGGTCGTAATGCCCATTTTCCGGGCATAGTCAATGACCACTTCCGGCGTCGTCAGCTGCGTGATCGCATTGGCGGCGATCAGGTTGACCGAATTCTTCAATCCGTCGCGGATCGTCATCAGTCCCCCGGTGCTGCTGTCAAAATTTTTGGGTATCCACAGTTTGCCGTCGGGCTGCGGAATGGCGGGCGGCTGATTGAGCAATTGCGTGGCAGGGGAATAACCGTTATCGATGACCGAGGTATAGACAAAGGGCTTAAAGGTCGACCCCGGCTGACGCCGGGCCTGGACCGCGCGGTTGAACTTGCTCTCTTCAAAATTCCTTCCGCCGACCATCACCCGGATCGCGCCGCTGGTCGGGTCCACGGCAAAAATGCTGGCCTGAGCCGTTTTGGGTTTCAGGGGCAGTGCGGCAAGCAGGGAATCCATGACCAGGCTGGTGGAATCCACAATGATGGTATACCAGGTCCGGGAGTCGAAGGTAATGGAATCGCGCCGCAGGGAATCGGTCAGAAAATAGCGGTAAAGCGTCGTATCCTGATACAGCGTGTCCATGATAAAAGGCTTGTAGGCGTCTTTTTTTAATTTCATCCTCTGGTCGTCGGGAAGCAGGGACGAGAGCAAGGCCGAACGGTACTCCAGCGAGTCGTAGGACCTGAGCGGAACGATCTGGCGGAGCTCGGAATGCAGGGGCGACAGGCTCAGGGAGGAATCGCCCTGAACGCCGGAAGTGTCGCCGGAAAGTTCCGGTACGCCCAGAGGATTGAAGTAATATTTATACAGGATGGGCTTGTCGGGGATCGGCGGCCGTGCTTCGTTCGGCGTGATGGAAACGATCAGGTATTTCGAAAAATACTCCATGGGAATATGCTGATTGGGAAAATACTGATTGTAGATCTTTAAAAGGAATTCCGGACTGCTGAGAAGGCTTTTGTCCAGTTCATCCTGCTGGTCTGCCAGCCGCCCGCGCCGGGCTTCACGGGCGATATCCTGCATGGAATGGTCCAGGGTCGTGTAGATCTGCAAACCGTCGCGGTAATAATCGATCCCCTGCGAACGGCAGAACTGGGCAACCTCAAGCCGGACATATTCGGTGAAATAGGGGGCCGCACTCTTGTTCTCGATATGGTTGACGGGTGTGGAGGAAGAAAGAGCGTCCATGAATTCCTGCTGGGAGATCTTTTCGGTCCGCACCATGTTGCGCAGAACCAGGTTCCGTCTCCGGATCGCGCGGTCATGATAAAAACGGGGCGTAAAACGGCTGGGCGCCGGCAGGATGCCGATCAGCATGGCGGATTCGTCCAGCGTCAGGTCCTGAACCTCTTTGGAAAAATAATAGTCCGTGGCCGCCTGGATCCCGTAACAGCCATGGCCCCAGAAGGACGAATTCAGGTACATTTCCAGTATTTCGGTCTTGGAATAGGTGCGTTCGATCAGGATCGCCACAATGAGCTCCTGAAGCTTGCGCTTGATCGTCTCCTGCTGATTGAGGTGCAGGGTGCGGGCCAGTTGCTGGGTAAGCGTCGAGGCGCCCCCGGAACCGAACCCGTGGGTGATATTGGTCATGACCGCCTTGGTAAAACGGCGCAGGTCCATTCCCCAGTGCGTGTAGAATTTCCTGTCCTCGGTCGAAAGGATGGCGTCCTTGACATAATCCGGAATGGAGTCGAGCGGGATCAGGGTCCGGTTCTTGATCCCGAACTCCGTCAGGATCTGCCCGTCGGAAGCGTAGACGGTCGAGACCACGTCGGGCTCGAAGCGCTCCAGTTCCTCAAGGTCCGGAAGATCCCGGGACAAATACCAAAGCCAGCCTCCGACAAGAAGGGCGCCCGCAAGAAAGATCCCGAGCGTGATGAAAATTGATTTTTTTACCGCTTTCCACATAATTCAAAAGTTTACCAACTTTTTCGTTCTTTTCAAAATGCTAAAATTTGAAAATATGGTCCGTCGCGGACGGCGCCACGGAACCCCCGGCACGGTCGGTTCTTTGCTTGAATGCGTGCAATAATTAATTGTTCATGAGAAAAAAATAATGTACCTTTACACGCTTTTCAACTTGGGAGGAACCATGCATCGAACCGCCATTTATCCCGGAACCTTTGACCCGATCACCAACGGACATCTTGACATTATCAAGCGCGCCGTGAAGATCTTTGACACCGTGATCGTGGCCGTCGCGAACAACGTGGGGAAGGCCCCGCTTTTTACGATCGAACAGCGCGTCGAAATGATCAGGGAGTCCGTAAATGGCATTCCCCAGGTTGAAGTGGACGCCTTCAACGGCCTGATCATCGAATACTGCCGGCAAAAAGGCGCGACCGCCCTGATCCGCGGCCTCCGGGCGATATCCGATTTCGAATACGAGTTCCAGATGGCGCTCATCAACCGCAAGATCGGGAAGGACGTGGAGTCGGTCTTCCTGATGCCGCAGGAAAAATACACCTATCTGAGCTCATCCATTATAAAAGAAATTGCAGCATTCGGCGGGGACGTGTCCTGTTTTGTGCCGGATGTCGTAAAACGTCACCTGAACGATAAATATGCAGAAACGAAGGAGCATGCATGACACCCCTAGAACGCATCCGGGAACGCGCGATCAACACTACCGATGTCCACGTGGTATTGCCCGAGGGCAGAGACCCCAGGGTCGCCGCGGCGGCCGTCTCGATCGCCAAATACAAGATCGCCAATGTCACCCTCATGGGCAAAGAAGAAGACGTGCTGGCGGCTGCCAGCGAAGCGGGGGTTTTCCTGGATGATATCACGCTGGTCGATCCCGAACAGGATCCCGATTTTGAGACCTATGTATCCGAATATTACGGACTCCGAAAATCCAAGGGAATGACGCCCGACCAGGCGCGCGAGATCATGTGCGATCCGACCTTTTTCGGCGCCATGATGCTGAGAATGAACCGCGCCGACATCTGTATCAGCGGGGCGCTGAACCCGACCGCGCATGTGCTGCGGGCCGGGCTTCAGATCGTCAGGACGGCGCCCGGGGTATCCGTCATGTCCAGCGATATGCTCATGTTCGCTCCCGATAAACGTCCGCCGCTTTCCTTTGCCGACTGCGCGGTCAACCCCGATCCCACGGCGGAACAGCTGGCCGAGATCGCCTATCTGACGGCTCAGACCCACCGCTCGATCTTCGGCGAGGAACCCCACGTGGCCATGCTCTCGTTCTCGACCATGGGATCCGCCTGCCACGAACTGGTGGACAAGGTGCGGGAAGCCTACCGGATCGTCCACAAGGCGCACCCCGAACTGATGGTTGACGGCGAACTGCAGGCCGATGCCGCGATCGTGGAAAGCGTGGGCAAAAAGAAAGCCCCGAACAGCCGGGTTGCCGGAAAAGCCAATGTGCTGATCTTTCCGGACCTGAACGCGGGGAATATCGGGTACAAGCTGGTGCAGCGTTTTGCCGGATATGAGGCCGTCGGTCCCATTTTGCAGGGACTCAGCAAGCCCATCCACGACCTTTCCCGGGGCTGCTCTTCGGAAGACATTATCAACCTGACGGCGGTTGCCGCCTTGCAGGCGACGAAATAACGAAAGTCCATCATGCCGAATTATCAATATGAATGTCAAAGCTGCCGTCGGCAGTACGTGTATTTTCAGGGTATGAGCGAAGACCCCCTTCGCAGCTGTCCCGACTGCGGAGGACCCCTCGTCCGCCTGCTTTCCGGCGGCGGCGGGGTGATCTACAAGGGCTCGGGTTTTTATGTGAACGATTATAAAAAGGACAAAGGCGCGTCCGCCGCATGCGCGGGATCGTGCTCCGGATGTCCTGCCGCAGAGAAGGCCTCATGAAATTTATCGATCAGACCAGCATTGCGGTCGCTGCCGGTAACGGCGGCAACGGCTGCGTCAGTTTTCACCGTGAAAAGTTCGTCCCGAAAGGCGGACCGGACGGAGGGGACGGCGGGCACGGCGGCAATGTGATCTTCCAGGCCTCCGTGCAGCTGCACACCCTGCAGGATATCCGCTACAACCGCACCTACAAGGCCGGGAACGGCCGCCCCGGCGAGGGGAACAACTGCTCGGGGAAAAAAGGCGAGGACATCGTGATCAAGGTCCCCGTCGGGACCATCATCCGGGAACGCGACGAAGACCGCGTCATGGTCGATATGGTCGAGGACGGTCAGACCTTCACTGCCGCCAAAGGCGGGAACGGGGGATGGGGCAACCAGCATTTTGCCACCTCCACCAACAAGACCCCGCGCTTTGCCAAACCCGGACAGCCCGGGGAGACCCACGAGGTGGAACTTGAATTGAAGATCCTCGCCGATGTCGGTCTGGTCGGCTTCCCGAATGCCGGCAAAAGCACGCTTTTATCAACCATATCCGCGGCCCGTCCGAAGATCGCGGACTATCCTTTTACCACCCTGGTGCCCAATCTCGGGATCGTCCGCTACGGGGACTACGGTTCCTTCGTCATGGCCGACATCCCCGGACTGATCGAAGGCGCGCATCTGGGCAAAGGCCTGGGCGATCAGTTCCTGCGCCATATCGAACGCTCGAAAGTCCTGCTGTTCATGATCGACGTCAATGAAGAAGACGTCAAAGCGACCTACAAGACCCTGCTGAACGAACTGACGAAATTCAATAAGGAGCTTGCCCTGAAACCCCGGCTCATCTGCCTTACCAAGATGGATACCGTGGATGCAACGAAATACAAGCATCCTTTCGGTGCGAAAGAAAAGGTCCTTTGCATCTCCTCGGTCGCACGCTACAACCTGGATGCCCTGATCTATACCTTGGCCGAGTATGTGAAATAACGGAAAACAGGAATAAAAAGAGGAGGACGAAAACACCTCTTGACCATTCCCTGTTCAAAATCGCGGCGTATTGCAGAGCCTAAAAAAAGATAGGCC
>CALMFL010000073.1 GCA_937862595.1 uncultured Fidelibacterota bacterium | reverse complement strand
AAGGATATCAATGATGAACATCGGGCTCACCTATGATCTGAGATCGGAATACCTGAAACAGGGGTATTCCATGGAAGAAACCGCCGAATTTGACAAAGAAAGCACGATCGAAGGGCTTGAACAGGCGATACGGCATGACGGCCACACGACCGAACGCATCGGCAACGCTCAAAGCCTGATGCGTGCGCTGCTGGACGGCAGGCGCTGGGACATGGTGTTCAATATTGCGGAAGGCCTTTACGGCGCCGGCCGCGAATCGCTGGTTCCGGCCCTTCTGGACGCCTACAGGATCCCCTACGTTTTCTCGGGCCCGGCCACCATGGCCTGTTCGCTGAACAAGGCCTTTGCCAAGCGCATCGTCCGGGACAGCGGCGTGAACACGCCGCCCTTTTACGTGGTTTCCACACCCGAAGATATTTATCGAGTGAACCTGAATTATCCGCTTTTTGCCAAACCCCTGCTGGAGGGGACCGGAAAGGGCATCGACAGGAATTCCGTCATTCAAACGGAAGAAGAACTGGACGCCGTCTGCCGGAACCTGCTTGAGAATTTTGACCAGCCGGTGCTGGTCGAAGAATTCCTGCCCGGAAGGGAATTTACGGTCGGCGTTCTGGGAAGCGGCAGAAGCGCCTACGTCCCGGGAGCGATGGAGATCGTGTACAAACAGAAGGGCACCCACGTTTATTCCTACGAGAACAAGGAAAATTTCGAGGACGTTGTGGAATACGCCGCCGTTGAGGGAGATATGCTGGAAGCCTGCAAAGAAGTGGCCCTAAAGTCCTGGCGGGCGCTGAACTGCCGGGACGGCGGGCGGGTCGACATGAAGATCGACCGTTTCGGGAAGATGAGCTTTATCGAGGTCAATCCGCTGGCCGGCCTGAACCCGGTCATCTCGGACCTGCCCATTCTGTGCGGACTCAACGGGGTTTCCTATCAGGAGATCATCAGCGAGATGCTGAGATCGGCGATCAAAAGGAATTTCGGATCATGAAACCGAAGGTGCTGATATTGCATAACGCCGTCCTGAACGGGACGCCCGACGAGCTGGACGTGCTCGCCCAGCGGGACCTTGTAAGGGCCGCACTGCGGAACATGCAGTTCGAGGTTGTCTGCCTTGCCCTGGGGAAGGACATTCAGCGGGATATGGCGCGGATCGAAAAAGAAGGTCCCGCCCTGGTCTTCAACCTGGTCGAGGCCGTTTGGGGAAAGGGCGAACTGATCTATCTGGCCCCCGCCATACTGAACGCGCTGAAGATACCCTTTACGGGCGTGCCGCTGGAGGCCATGTTCATTACGACGAACAAGGTTCTGGCAAAAAAAATGATACGGGAAAACGGACTTCCCACCGCGGATTTTTTTCCCGTATCGAAGATTGAAGATCTGGATCCGCGGAAGACCTACATCGCCAAGCCGATCTGGGAAGAGGCGTCCGTGGGAATTTCGGAAGAGCGGGTCTTCCGCCTTTCGGAAATTGAAAAGACCGAAAAAGTAACGAAACTGCCGGACAACCACTATTTTACGGAAGAATTTATCGAAGGCCGGGAATTCAACGTCAGTCTTCTGGCGGATGAGCGGGGCGTCGAGGTCCTGCCGGCGGCGGAGATGATCTTTTCGGATTATTTCAGTAACCGTCCGAAGATCGTCGGCTATAAGGCAAAATGGGATGCGGAGAGCGAGGAATACAAACAGACCAACCGGGCTTTCGGCACCCTGGAACGGGAACCCGCGTTGCGGGAACAGATCATGGACATTTGCCGGCGGGCCTGGCAGGTTTTCCGGCTGAAAGGCTATGCGCGCGTCGATCTTCGGGTAGACGGGAACAATAAGGCGTATATCCTGGAGATCAACGGCAATCCCTGCATTGCGCCCGACAGCGGTTTTGTTGCCGCGGTCCGGCAGGCGGGTTACAGTATTGAAACAATGATATCACGAATCATGAAAGATGTGAACTGACATGAAATTCAGAAGAGAATTAAAAGCAAGCGATGTTGCCGCCATACGGGACATCCTGAATTCAAGCGGTTTTTTTTACGACCATGAAGTCGCGGTCGCCCTTGAACTGGTGGAGGAAAATCTGAACAAAGGCGAAGAGGCAAGCGGCTACGTTTTTCTGATCGCCGAAGACGAAGATAAGCTCCTTGGATTTGCCTGTTACGGCAAAAATCCGTGCACGGAGGACAGTTTCGACATCTACTGGATGGCCGTCCGTCAGGATCAGCGCGGCAGCGGGATCGGCAGAGAAATGGTCAAACGGATCGAAGAAGATATTGCAAGCTTGTCCGGTAAAAATATCTGGATAGAAACGTCTTCACGTCCGCTGTATGAGCCGACGCGGATGTTCTATGTGAAGATCGGATATACCCTGGTTGCGGAACTGCCGAATTTTTACGCTAAAAACGATCACAAATCCATCTATCTGAAAACCGTCTGATACATGCGTGAGCCGGGTTGTTGAGTCCGCGTGCAAGCGCGGCGCTGCAGCCTGTTATCGGTTCAGCAGCGCCATGGCGCAACGGATGCCGTCCGCGGCGGAAGAAATGATGCCGCCGGCGTAACCGCTGCCCTCGCCGACAAGATACAGATTGTCAAAACCGCTGCAGCTTCCGTCCCGCTCGCGCACGACCTGCAGGGGCGAGGAGGTCTTGCTTTCCAGTCCCATCAATACGCCCTGCTCAAAGCCCTTTATTTTTCGGCTGAAATCATCCAGTCCCTGTGCCAGGGCCTTGACGATGACGCCGGGAAGCATGTCATACAGAGGGGCGGACCGCAAGCCCAGAGGATAGCTGCTTTGCGGGAGGCCTTTCGATTCAATTCGTTTCATATAGTCCGCGGCCATGACAGCCGGGATCGTATAACTGTCCGAAAAAGCGTAATACCGTTCTTCAAGTTGATCCATCCAGTCCAGGATCTCCGTGGGGGTACAGGAATACCCCAGGAGCATATCGGGGTGGACGCCCGCCACGCACCCGGCATTGGAATACCCTCCGTCCCGCTTATAGCGGCTCATGCCGTTCACGACGCTTTTCCGGGCATAGGCCGCGGACGGTACGACCTGTCCGCCGGGGCACATGCAGAAGGTATAGACCGGAAGTCCGGAAGGGGTTTTCGCTGCCAGCCGGTATTCCGCGGCTTTGACGCCGGGCAGTTCCTCCCGGCCCCATTGCGCGCGGTTGATCAGGTGCCGGGGATGTTCGATGCGGTGTCCGATCGCAAATTGCTTTGTTCCGAATTGAACGCCCTGCCGGATGAGCATGCGGTAGGTTTCATAGGCCGAATGGCCGGTCGCGAGGATCACATGGTCGGCCTCAAACTCCCCGGTCGTGCAGAGGATCTTTTTCACACGCCTTCCCGTGACCGCCAGATCCTCTAGACGGGTGTCGAACATATAGCGCCCGCCGTTCTCTAGGAAGGTCCTGCGCAGACGGGCGACCACGGTTCTCAGATTGTCCGTTCCCACATGGGGATGCGTCATGTAGAGGATCTCCTCCGGTGCGCCCGCTTTGACATATTCGGACAGGATAAAGCGCCGTTCCGCAGAAATGTGCTTGGAACGGGAGGTCAGCTTGCCGTCCGAGAACGTTCCGGCGCCGCCTTCGCCGAAGGCATAGTTGTTCCGGTCCGAAAAGGTGCCCGTGCTTTCCAGAAGATCGATCGCCCGGCTTCGTGTCTCCACCTCCGAACCGCGGTCCAGAACAGTGACCCGGAAGCCGGCAAG
>CALMFL010000072.1 GCA_937862595.1 uncultured Fidelibacterota bacterium | reverse complement strand
CGGCATGGATTCCATGAATACCCTGGCCCATCAGTTATCCGAACAGTACGGCGTTGAATTTCTGTACTGCAAGGATGTTGAAGCAATGCGACTCTGGATCGATCCGTCGGACACCATCGCTCCGCTCTTGACGCTTAATGAAATTCGCGAAGGCGATCAATTGCGTTTCGCCATCGGTACGGACGGACCGGTCTTCCAGTCAGAGGAACCCTTTGTGGCAATGAAGGATATCTACGAAGAATATCAACGTCTTGCATGCGTTAAAACCGGCGAATTCAGCTGGGAAACGCGCGATCCGGTGCTTGCCGCGGAACTGGTAAAAGTATCCGTTGCCGTCTGCGACAGCGTGGGAAATCAGTCCATAGAAGAACTGCAGTATCTGCCGGACGATATTTATATTGACGACGCCGATCCGGAATTCCGGGAAGTGGAAGGAAGCTGGTCCGATCACAATACCGGTGAGTTATGGAATTTAGGCGCCCGGCTTCTGAGCGGCAGGGGGAAAGCGGAGATCATACCCGATATTCCGGAAGCGCGTTTTTATGCCATCTCTTTCCACGGCCCCGGCGGCGATACGGATTCCCTGCGTATGATCCTGCAGAACGGAAGCACCCGTGATACGCTGTCTTTCTATGAAATAATGAAGGGACTCAATCACTGGCAGCATGTGGTTTTTACGGAGCTGGAAGCCGGAAGCGGGAACACGCTGATCTTTGAAAATCTTTCCCGGGAAAAAGAATTCGGACTGGATGTTGTCCGGATCACGCCCATGGTGGCGGATAAAAATTTCAGCGTAAAGCCCGATATGCTGAATTTTGATGATGTCAGTGTGGAGGATACCGTTTTTCTTGATCTGAATATTGCCAATTACGGCAAAGAACCCCTGCAGGTGATATCCCTTACTTTCAACGGAGACAAGCTCAGGGTCCCGGAGACCTTTCCTCTGCAGTTGAGCTCCATGGAAGAACGGAGGATCCCCGTTTATTTCAGCACCCGGGAATTTTGCGAATACCAGGATGCAGTTACAATAAAAACAGACGATCCGCGCAATCCGGAGATCAGCATCCCGGTATTTGTGAGCGCCAACAGCTATTTTAAGGCCATTGACAATGAAGAAACGGACAAATACACGGAGTACGGTTCCGGCTGGTCTTACAGCACGGCACTCGGCTGGAACTCCAGCAGCCGCTATACAACCCTGACCGGCAGCGGTGCGGCAACCGGCAAATATGCGGAATTCAGAGAAACCCTGACATACAGCGGAAGCTACGATATTCAGTATATTGTTCCAAGAACCACGAACGCACACAATCACGCTCATTATATCGTGATGATAGACGGTGAGGCCGTGGATACGGTCATTGTCGATCAAAATGAAGAAAGCGGCAAATTCCGCAGCATTGGCCATTTTGATCTTCCCAAAGACGTTCCGGTAAGCCTCCGGATCATGGATAATGGCGGAAATACCAATTCCGGAGCCGTTTTACGGACGGATGCGGTAAAATTATTACTGCTGGAAGAAAAGGTGGTTTCCTCCCTTGATTTTGCCGGAATACCCGACAAGTTCACCGTCTATCCGAATTATCCCAACCCCTTCAATCCTTCGACAACTATCATGTTCGCGATGCCGGAAGCCGGGGAACTCAGGATCGATTTCTTCGATCTGCAGGGAAAAAAGGTCGATGCCCCGATCCGGATGCAATTGGAAGCCGGCTATCACCGCATTCCGTGGGCACCCGCAGATCTGTCTTCGGGTATATATCTTTACCGTGTTCAGACGTCCGCGGGATCACAGATCCGAAAGTGCACTTTTATAAAATAGGAAGAAATTATGTCGCTGGTTGTTGTCGGTTCCATCGCGCTTGATACCGTGATCACCCCGAAGGGACGGCGGGATAATGCCGTCGGGGGATCCGCGACCTTTTTCAGTCTTTCCGCCGAACGCCTGACCCGCGTCCGGATCGTGGGCGTGGTCGGGTCCGATTTTCCCGAAGCGGCGCTCAACGAGTTCAGAAAACGGAATATCGACCTGGAAGGACTTGAGGTCAAATCCGGCAAGACCTTCCGCTGGGGCGGGGAATACAGGCGGAACATGAAGGAACGGGAGACGATCTATACCGAACTGAACGTGTTTGAAACCTTTGACCCGCATCTGCCCGAAGCGTACAAACAAACCGACGTGCTGTTCCTTGCGAACATTCATCCGGCCCTGCAGCTGAAGGTCCTGGACCAGATGGAGGCCGATCCCCTGGTCGGGCTTGATACCATGAACCTGTGGATCAACAACAGCCGCGAAGAACTGCTGCAGGCGATCGGCAGGTCCCATATCATCATCATCAACGATGAGGAGATCATTCAGCTGACCGGCATGCACTACCTGGTCGACGCCGTGAGATACGTTCAGGAACTCGGCCCTCACACGGTCATTGTGAAAAAAGGGAAGTACGGGGCGGAGCTGTTCCACTACCGGCAGCACGGCGTCTATCCGATCTGCCCGGAAGAGATCCTGACCGACCCGACCGGGGCGGGGGATACCTTTGCGGGGGGATTCATGGGCTACCTGGCCAGCCGGGAGTCCCGGAAATTAAGCTATGAAGACTATCATGAGGCCATGATCTACGGAACGGTCATGGCATCCTTCCTGGTCGAATCGTTTTCAACGGACAAACTCGCCGCCGTCACCGACCGGGAAATACGGGAGCGTTTACTGATGTTCAGAAGAGAAATATTATAAGACGATCGTCTGCCCCAGCGCATGGCCTTCGCAGGTCCATGCCTCTCCGTCCCGGCCGATATCCACACCCAAAAAATTCATGAGATTACCCTCCAGGTCCGTCACCGGCCCCAGTCCCGCCGCCTGATCGAAATATACGGGCATATACCGGGCGTAGGGTGACAGCGTTTCCGGATATTCACGCGAAAAAAGCATGTGTGCGTCCCGGAGAAGTCCGCCGGAAAGAAGGGGCGCGTCCGGGAGAATATCCGCGCACCAGGCGTACTGCGCCCTGCCCGCAAGGACCTCCGCGCCGGGATCGGCCGAAAAACGGACGGTCTTTGCAAAGTACAGCGGTCCCAGCACCCCGAACACGAGATCCCGGACCGATGCCAGGGGAAGGGCGGAGACGGCGTCGCCGTTCCGGAACAATTTGAAGGCAATTCCCGCCGCCTGGGCGGCGACGAGCAGATTGTACTGAGAAAAGCGGTAGGTCCCGTCAAGGACCATGGCCGTATCGTCCAGATGAACGAAGGGCGGCTCGAAATCGCCGGGAACCTTTTCCGTCAGCGGAAGCTCCGCCGCCCGGACGTGCGTGGCGGCCTGAGGATCGAGGTCGAAAGGGATCCCCCGGGACAGCAGGATCAGCATCAGAAGGAGGCCGTTCTGCGTGTCGTGCAGGGAAACGAGCGGTTTCGCACCGTTCAGCGCCGAAAGATCGGCGGAAAGGCACAGGTCGCGCAATGCCGCGTAGGTATAGGTCTTATCCCGGAAGCACAGGGCGGGTTTATCCGGAAATTCCCGCGCATGCTGCATCAGGACCGCCGCCGTATTCGGAAAGGGCACAATGTGTTCGTCATAGGGGATGTCTAAAAAGGTCCGGCTGTCCGTCATGGCGAATGATACGGATTTTCACAGTAAGGGACAAGATGATATTTGCTGATCGAGGAGAACCTGCATCGTATTTGCTCCGGCAGTTTCACGTTGACTTTTTTAATAAATATTTCTTGTATTGTTGCATGGAATGTAAGATATTAGCAGGCTTTTGATAATGTGAAGGAGATATAATGGCGAAAGTTTGTGAAATATGCGGAAAGAAGCCGGTTTACGGCAACAATGTCAGTCATGCCAACAATAAAACACGCCGCCGCTGGGAACCCAATCTGCAGCGCGTCCGCGTCCGGGTGGACGGGAATGTCAAACGCATGAAAGTGTGCACCGACTGCATCAAATCCAACCGTATCGAAAAGGCATAAAATTTTATCGCATATCCGGTCATAACCTTCCCTTCGCGGAAGGTTTTTATTTTATTCGAAGATAAAAAAGACTAAATTAGCATCGGTCAAAACGGAGTTAAGATGAAATTGCTTTCCTGGAACGTCAACGGCCTGCGCGCGGTCATGAACAAGGGATTCACCGGGATCGTCGACACCCTTCAGCCGGACATTCTGGGCATCCAGGAAACGAAGATCCAGGAAGACCAGCTGACGCCCGAGCATCTTGATCTGCCGGGCTACGTGAGCCTGTTCCACTCGGCGGAAAAAAAAGGCTACAGCGGCGTGGGCGTTTATTCCCGCATCGCGCCTCTCCGGACCGAAAAGGGCTTTTCCTACGGATGGCATGACAACGAAGGCCGTGTGATCCGGCTCGAGTACGACGACTTTATCCTCTTTAATATTTATTTTCCGAACGGCCAGAAGGACGAGATCCGTCTTCAGTATAAACTTGATTTCTATGAGTTCTGTCTTGACTACTTTGACAGGGTGCGCCGGGATTCCGGGAAAGGGCTCGTGATCTGCGGCGATTTCAACACCGCGCATCATCCCATCGATCTTGCGCGCCCGAAGCAGAACGAGACCACATCCGGGTTTTTGCCGGTCGAACGCGCCTGGATGGACCGTTTCGAAGCTCGCGGTTATGTCGACACCTTCAGAATGATCCATCCCGATGAAGCGGAGCGCTATTCCTGGTGGTCCTACCGCGCCAACGCGCGGGTGAACAACGTGGGATGGCGCATCGACTACTTCTATGTGAGCGAAGACCTGCGCCCCTTCGTTAAGGACGCGACTATCCTTGACCGGATCGAGGGGTCGGACCACTGTCCCGTCGGACTGGAACTGGAGTTCAAAAAATGAAACACCTCACTCGCTTAGCGCTGATCGCCCTGATGCTCCTTTTTTCAGGGTGCATCTGGAAATATTCCCCGCGCCCCGGGACCATCCCGGTCCATATTAAAAGCGTGGCGATCGACAATACCAAAAACAGCACCGCGGAGTTCAACCTCGGTCAGGAATTCACCGTCCTGCTGACGGAAAAATTAATGCTGGAGAACCTTTTGCCGCTCAGCGACCCTTCGGTCGCCCATTCGGTCATCTACACCGGCCTGAAAAATATCAGCGACGCCGTGTTCTCCTATGACGAAACCGATGTGGTCAAGGAATACCGCTTGTCCCTGAGCCTCGATTTCCGCTGGTACGACACGGCGAACAGCCTTGATCTGATGCAAAAGACCCTTTCCGAGTACGAGATCTACTACAGCGACAGCTACAACAACACGCTGTCCGAGGACGACCGGGTCAACCGGGAGATCGCGCTGGACCGGCTGATGGAAAAGCTCGCGGATAAGGTCATTGTGGAACTGACGTCGCAATGGTAAGGGTATTCAGATATATTTACGGCATCCTGACCGTTCTGCTCGTCATCTTATTCGTTTTGACCGGACTGCTTTCACCTTCGGCGCTTTCGTCCCCACTTTACACGATCATCTATGCCGCCTATGCGCTTTTTACGCTGACCTCCGCGTTCTTTATTCCGGGAATACACCGGAAACTGCTGCACGTGCTGATCGCGTTTCTGATCCTGGGCGTTGCGGCGGAAAAAACCTTTAACGAGCGGCGTTTCATTTCCCTGGGCACCGGAGGGACTTACATGATCCCGCTCAGGAGCGATACCCTGGAATTCGAACTGATCGCGTTCAGCACGGACAGGGAACAAGCCGGGGGCGGCAGGGAAGTCCATTACGAAAGCAACGTGCTGGTGAACCGGCAGGATACCGTCCGGATCAGCGTGAACCATCCTTACCGTTACGGGAATTACCGCTTTTACCAGTCTTCCTACAGGACCCTGACGGCCTATACCGTCATCTCGGACCGCGACACCCTGCGCCTGTTCGAGGGACAAAGCGCCGAACTGAACGATCTCCCCTTTACCCTTCAGGGATTCGACCGCATCCTGAAGCGGGCCGCCATCCGCTACAACGGCATCCTGATCTATGTGCCGGCGGGGAAACGGACGCCCTTCATGGATTCGGAACTGACCCTGCTTCCCGGCCGTTCGGAAACCGGAACGGTGCTGGAATGCGTGGAAGTGCGCGGGCAGGCCCTTTTGCTTTCCGTCGCGCTGTTAACCTTGCTGGCGCTCGCCGGCAGTGTATTTATCAGGAAATGACATGGAATATATCTTGCTGCTGATCACCTTCTGCCTCTATGCCGTCTCCTTTGCCGCCGGCCTGTTCAATCGCCGTCAGCTGTCCCTCTTTGCGGCCTATCTCGGGCTGATCCTGCATCTGGTCCTGCTGGTCTGGCGCTCCGTGACGGCCCAGCATCCGCCGTTCACCTCGATGTATGAGACGCTCATTCTGCTGACCGCCCTGATGCAGCTTAAGTTCCTCTTCTTCCAGCGCCACCGGAACGCACGCATTCTGAATGTCCAGAAAGCGCTCCTGCTGATCTTCCTGGCCGTTCCCGTGTTCCTGCCTGCGGAACTCCGGGCCGTTCATCCGGTGATGCCCGCCCTGAACAATGCGTGGATGTACGTCCACGTACCGGCCTACCTCCTGGGCTATGTTGCGCTGTTCAGCGGACTGATCCACGCCCTGCTGCGTTTTTACCCCGTGAAGAACATCTTCGACTATGACAAGCAGATGGATACCGATATCGCGCTGGCCATGGTGTTCATGAGCGCCGGACTGATCACCGGGGCGATCTGGGGACAGGTCAGCTGGGGCAACTACTGGTCCTGGGACCCCAAAGAGACCTGGGCGCTGATCAATATCCTTGTCCTGTCGCTCTATTTCCATAAAAAGGACCGTATCATCCAGTCCATGATCATCATCGTGACCGTCATGACCGTCCTCTTCACCTATTTCGGCGTCAGCTTCCTGATGTCCGGACTGCACTCCTATTAGAAAATCCACTCACCGGCACGGAAAACGCAAGACCGGGAGCCGAAGCCGGAACAGATCTGACGGTTCTGACCGTAATTTTGTCTTCCCTGTATTCTGATTCTTTTCTTTCAACTTAGCTTCAGCCTGCGTATTTTAGCACAATGGCCGGGATCAAGAAAATTCACACCTATGTTTTCCGGGAACACGTTTTCCCTTTCCTCGGGGCATTGTTCGTATTCAGTTTTATTTTTCTGGTGCAGTACCTGATCTCCCAGATCGACAAGCTGGTCGGCAAGAACCTGGGATTCATGGTCATTTCGGAATTCATGGTGCTCAGTCTGGCGCCGATCTTTGCGGAAGTGGTTCCCGTCGCCGTGTTCATCGCCGTGCTGATGGCCTTCGGACGTTTCGGGGAAGACAACGAGATCACCGCCTGGCGCGCATCGGGGATCAATTTCACGCGCATCCTGTCCGCCTCGCTGCTTTTTGCGACCCTGATCGCGGCCGGCATGCTGTACTACAACAATAACATCCTTCCCGACGCCAACCACAAGTACAAGCTGCTCCGGCAGGATATCGCCTACAAGCATCCCGACATCAACTTTGACGCCGGCTATTTTCTGGACGACATTCCCGATTACCGCATTCTGATCCGGGAAAAATACGACGACATGCTCTTCGACATCCTGGTGTACCATGACGCCGGCAATGTGCAGGAAACGATCTGGGCCAAGCGCGGAAAGCTTGAGATTGTCGGGGACAAGGTGATCCTCAGCCTGGAGGAAGGGGAGTATCACGAGTTCATCCAGAACAGTTCGCAGGAATACAAGCGCTCGGGCTTTGAGAAATACCGCATGGTGGTCGCGGTCAAGAACCTTGAACTGCGGAGACGGGATTCGAAATACCGCAGCGACCGGGAGATGGCGATCCCGGAAATGATCGGCAAGGTCGACGAATACCGGGACCTTCAGAATAAATCAGACCAAAATATCCTCAAGAACATGGCAGGCGCGAAGGTGGATACCGCCGGGATCGCGCCGCGGGAAGGGCTGAAGGCGATGGACCTCGCCCTGCAGGCAGTCAAGGATTCCAGTGCGGCCGAAGATCTGACGAATGAGGAAAAGAGAGTATTTCGCGACCGCCTCCGCGAGCTGGAGAACGCCAAAATGCGCGTCCGTTCCTTCCGCGATATGACCCGCCGCTACCGCCAGGCGGAGAGCAAATACCTCGTCGAGATCCACAAGAAGATCGCCATGCCGGTCTCCGCGATCATTTTCGTCCTGATCGGCGCCCCGCTGGGCATGATCGTGCGGCGCGGCGGGCTCGGGACCTCGGGAGGGATCAGCCTGGCCTTCTTCCTCATCTACTGGGGGATCCTGATGACCGGCGAGCGCCTTGCGGACCGCCTGATGATGCCCGCCTGGCTGGCCATGTGGGGAGCCAATATTATTTTTGGCGTTCTGGGCTTAATTTTGGTACATTACGCCATACGGGAAGGCATTACCCTTCATATGCCCAAATGGTTCGAACGGATCGTTCGCCGCTTTAAAAAAAGCTGAAAGAGGAATCGAATGCTGCCATACACGCTGATCGAAAAAAAACAGGCCGGGAAAGCCCTCAGCCGCGAAGAGATCGCTTTTCTGGTCAACGGATTTCTGCAAAAGGAAATCCCGGACTATCAAATGGCGGCATTTTTAATGGCCGTCTTCTTCAAGGGCATGGACGCCGACGAGATCGGCGCCTATATCGACGTCATCCTGAACAGCGGGAAACGGGTGAAATTCCCCGATACGGGCACTTACTACGCAGACAAACACAGCACCGGCGGCGTCGGCGATAAAATATCGCTGATCCTTGCCCCGCTCGCCATGGCAAGCGGCCGGGTGAAGGTGCCCATGATATCCGGCCGCGGCCTCGGCCATTCCGGGGGGACCCTGGACAAACTGGAAAGCATTCCCGGCTTCCGGACCGACATGAGCCTTAAGGCCTTTCAAAAGCAGACCGACGAGATCGGCTGCGCCCTGATCGGCCAGACCGAGGACCTCTGTCCCGCCGACAAGGTCCTGTACGCCCTGCGCGACGTGACCGCCACCGTCCGGTCGGTGCCGCTGATCTGCGGATCGATCCTGAGCAAAAAGATCGCGGAAGGCGTGAACGGGCTCGTTCTGGACATCAAGACCGGCAACGGCGCCTTTATCAGCGACTACGACGCCTCCGTCCACCTTGCCGACCAGCTCAGGCATTTCGGCGAAGCCTACGGACTTTCCGTCCGTCCGGTCATCACCGACATGAACCAGCCCCTCGGGAACATGATCGGGAACTGGCTCGAGGTCCGCGAATCGCTCGACGTCCTGAAAGGGGAGGGACCCGAATCGGTGCGTGAGATCAGCCTGGTCCTCACAAGCCAAATGCTGTCCCTGGCGGACCCCAAACGCAGCCAGGACGAAATACGGGCAGAGCTTGAACAGCTTCTCGACCGTGGCGACGCCTACCGGGCTTTCCTGAAAATAGCCGGAACACAGGGCGCCGACATTCGTTTTCTTGAGGAACCGGAGCGCTATCCGTCCTCAGCGCACAGGATTGAGGTCAGATCGCCGCGTGAAGGCACGATCTCGGCGATAGACACCTATCAGCTGGGTCTGGATGCGATCGCGCTCGGAGCAGGGAGAAAAATGATCACGGACAAGATCGATCCGAAAGCGGGACTGGAGCTTCACCGGCACATCGGCGAGCGCATCGAGCGCGGCGAGCCACTTGTCACCCTTTATACGGACAATAAACCGGCGGCGGACCTTCTGGCGGAGCGGCTTGGGGATCGTTTTTCCTTTGCGGACACACCCACCCCAAAACCCCCTTATATCCATGAAATACGTTAAATTGTTTTTTATCGTTTTTATCTTTTTCGGCCTTCTTTTTGCCGGGGAAGACCCCATGCAGTCGATGACCATCGAGTACGGCGGGTATGACCTGACCCAGACGGAGGTTTCGAGCAGCAAGCAGACCTATGTGCCGCAGGCATACTACGACAACGTCATTCTGGTCGTCCAGGAGGCGCATCTTCTCGCGCGGAAAGGCGAGCACGCCGCCGCCGCCGCTAAGTTCAAACAGGCGCTCAAGACCGATTCGACCTATGTCTTTGCCCTGAACGGACTCGGCAACGCTTACCTGAAACTGAACGATCTGGCGAACGCGGAGCGTTATTTCAGGCAGGCGATGCTTTTCGGGGAAAGCTACGCCTTTCCCTACAACAACCTGGCGAACCTTTACATCCTTCAGGGGAAACACGACGACGCCGTTCCGCTCCTGCAGAAAGCCCTGAAATATGATCCGAACAGCGCCTACGTCTATTACAACCTGGGGAACGTTTACCTTGCCAAAGAAAAATACAATCTTGCGCAATCCCATTATCTGAAAGCGATCAAGTACGACAAGAATTTCTGCAACGCCCGCTACAACCTTGCCCTGACCTATCAGCGTCAGAATCGGGAAGGGGATGCCCTGAAGGAATATGAAGCGGTCGTAAAGATCTGTCCCGGCCATAAGAAGGCCGTCCTGAACCTTGCCGCCTATTATCTGCAGAGCGGAAAGGCGGATCAGGCGATCCTCCTGTACCGTCAGGCGCTCCTGATCAATCCGCAGGCCGAGCTCTACCTGGCCCTGGGGCACGCCTATCACAATCAGGGCTTCGCCAAGCTCGAGATCGGCGCCTACGAAGAAGCCGTCAAACTGGACTCCAGCGATGTCGAAGCGCGCTACTTTCTGGCCTTGTCCTACTACGAACAGAATATGAAATTCTCTTCCCTGAAACTGTGCCGGGACATCCTTGAGGACGACCCTGAAAATACACAGGCGCTTGACCTGCTCGAAAAGATCGGCCTCTGATATCCCGCGCCTTGCCGCAGGGTTATTTTCTAAATAATGCTTCCAAATATCCGGCCTAATCTTTATTTTACAAGATTATTTCAGGACACTTATGTTACAAAACAAGATCATAATCAGCGGTGCACGGGAACACAACCTTAAGAACATCCATGTTGAGATACCGCGAGATAAACTGGTGATTATCACCGGATTAAGCGGTAGCGGTAAATCGTCTTTAGCTTTCGACACCTTGTATGCCGAAGGCCAGCGCCGCTATGTAGAATCCCTGTCATCCTATGCCCGGCAGTTCCTCGGCATCATGGAAAAACCCGATATCGACAAGAACGAGGGACTTTCGCCCGCCATCTCCATCGAGCAGAAAACGACGCACCGGAATCCCCGTTCGACCGTAGCCACGATCACGGAGATCCATGACTACATGCGTCTCCTTTTTGCGCGGATCGGAAAACCCTATTGCTTCATCTGCGGCAAGCCGATCAGCAAGATGACCGTGCAGGAGATCGTGGACCGGGTGATGGAAATGCCCGAAGGAAGCAGGATCCAGGTCATGGCGCCGGCGATCCGCGAACGGAAAGGCGAATTCAGGGAATACTTCAATCAGTTGAAAAAAGAAGGCTTTCTGCGGGTGCGGCTGGATGGAAAGATCCAGCTCCTGTCCCAGCTGGAACTGCCGGAACGCAACAACAAGCATAATATCGACGTCGTGATCGACCGCCTGGTCGTCGGGGGCGACATTCAGCAGCGCCTGACGGAAAGCGTCGAACTGGCGCTGAAGAACGGCAACGGCAACGTCATTATTTACGAATCGGAGCAGAAAGAGCTCAATTACAGCGAGAATTTCATCTGCCCGGACCATCCCCAGGTCAATCTGGAAGAGCTGAGCCCGAGGATGTTCTCCTTCAACAACCCTCTGGGCGCCTGTCCCGCCTGCAACGGCCTGGGTTTTCAGATGGAGTTCAGTCCCGACCTGGTCGTCCCGGACAAGAACCTGAGCCTGCTTCAGGGCGCGCTGGAACCGATCGGCGAACAGCCGCGCGGAACCTATTACGGCAATATCCTCAAAGGCATGGCCAAAAAGTTCGATTTCAAATTTTCAACGCCCTGGTATCAGCTCACCAAGGACGTCCAGCAGATCCTGCTCTACGGCAGCGGCAGGAACAGCCTGGTGATCGATTATCAGGGCCGGCACTGGTCCGGACAGTACACCGGGGGATGGGAAGGCGTGATCCCGAACCTGAAACGCCGCTACCAGCAGACCACCAGCGCGATGATGCGTGAAAAGATCGAGAAATACATCTCGCAGCAGACCTGCCGCGTCTGCAACGGAAGCCGGCTGAAACGGATCTCGACCTCCGTGTATGTCGGCGGAAAGAACATCGATGAAGTCGAACGCATGTCCATCCGGGAATCCCTGGATTTCCTGACCTCCCTGACCCTGACCGAGACCGAGCGGATCATTTCTGAGCAGATCGTCAAGGAAGTCCGGCAGCGCCTGGGATTCCTGAAGAACGTCGGGCTCGACTATCTGACCCTCAACCGGAACGCAGGCACGCTTTCGGGCGGCGAAGCCCAGCGTATCCGCCTGGCAACGCAGATCGGGTCCCAGCTGATGGGGGTGATGTACATCCTGGACGAACCCAGCATCGGCCTGCATCAGCGGGACAACGTGAAGCTGCTTGAGACCCTGAAGGGACTTCGCGATCTGGGCAACAGCATCATCGTCATCGAACACGATCAGGAAACCATGGAAGAGGCGGACTGGATCATCGACATCGGGCCGGGCGCCGGCATTCACGGCGGCGAGATCGTCTGCGAAGGGACTCCCGACCAGGTGAAAGCCTGTGAAAAATCCCTCACGGGGCAGTATCTCTCCGGCAAAATGAGCATCGAGGTCCCGAAAAAACGCCGCAAGAGCAACGGGAAATCCCTGAAACTCTTCGGCGCGGAAGGGAACAACCTCAAATCGGTGAACCTTGAGCTGCCCCTGGGGACCATGACCTGCGTCACCGGCGTCAGCGGATCGGGGAAAAGCAGCCTTATCAACGAAACCCTCGTCCAGATCCTGAACCGCGACCTGATGCATGCAAAAGGGAACCCCCTGAAATACGAGCACCTGGAAGGCCGGGAGCATATCGATAAGATCATCAATATCAACCAGTCGCCCATCGGACGCACCCCGCGTTCCAATCCGGCGACCTATACGGGCGTTTTCACACATATCCGGGAGCTTTTCGCATCGCTGAACGAATCCAAACTGCGCGGATACAGTCCCGGCCGCTTCAGTTTCAACGTCAAGGGCGGCCGCTGCGAATCCTGCAGCGGGGACGGCGTGAAGAAGATCGAAATGCAATTTCTTTCCGACGTCTACGTGACCTGCGAGATCTGCCACGGAAAGCGCTACAACCGCGAGACCCTGGATATCAAGTACCGCGGCAAAACGATCGCAGACGTCCTGGACATGACCGTTGAAGAAGCCCTTGACTTTTTTCAGAACCACCCGCGCATCAAAAACAAATTAAAGACCCTGAACGAGGTCGGACTCGGCTATGTCCATCTGGGACAGCCGGCGACGACCCTCTCCGGCGGCGAAGCCCAGCGGGTGAAACTCGCCACCGAATTAAGCCGCATCGGGACCGGGAATACCCTCTATGTCCTGGATGAACCCACGACGGGACTGCACTTTGCGGACGTCCATATGCTGCTTGACGTGCTGAACAAACTGGTCAACAAGGGAAACACCGTCCTGATCATCGAGCACAACCTGGATGTGATCAAAAATGCCGACTGGGTCATCGACCTGGGGCCCGAAGGGGGTGAAAAAGGCGGGACCATCGTCGTAAAGGGGACGCCCGAAACGGTTGCGAAGCACAAGACCTCGTACACCGGCAATTTTCTGCAAAAAACCCTATCAGGCGCACGACCCGAATGAAAACGGATATCTTGATC
>CALMFL010000071.1 GCA_937862595.1 uncultured Fidelibacterota bacterium | reverse complement strand
AGGGGATCAATATTGATCACGGGGTCAATGCCGAGATCGCCTATACCGTTCCCTGGATGATCGCCTTCCGGCTTCCCACTACGCTGAAACTGTATTATAACCGCAACGGCTATTCGCCCTTCTCCGACAGGGATATCGGTGAGAACACTATTATTACCGATTACGGCGTCAACCTTTCCAGCATCTGGAGATATAACCGCCAGATCTATACCCGCAGCACAATCGCGCTGAAAAATCTGAAAAATGAAGTGTCGGGAGAAGGCGATTTTGAACCGCTGACGGAACTCTCCCTGCAGTCCCGGTATGACAACAGGGACAATTTCATCTACCCCTCAAAAGGATGGAACATTCTTCTCTATGGCGGATATGTGGTAGGAACGCAAACTGAAACGGAAACCGAGTATTTCCGTCTTGAAGCCTCGGTCAGCGGCTATACCCGCCTGTTCAGGAACGCCGTGCTGGCAGGCCGGATCGAAGCCGGACAGTTCTTTGACAGAAAAACGATCGATCCCGTGTACTTATATCAGATGGGAAGCGAGACGACGGTCAGAGGGTGGTTCCAGTCTATCGGGGATCCCTATGTGATCGTGACGCAGGAACCCCCTTCCCAGGATACGCTCTATGCCGGCAAGGCGAAATTGATGGCGAATCTCGAACTTCGGGTCGATCTTATCTGGAATTTCGGCGTTGACGCCTTTATCGATGCCGGCCGCCTTGATGAAAATTTCCAAAACTTCGGTGACTGGAGCGGCTACTACATCAACACCGGTTTCGGGATCTATTATAAAACCCCGATCGGCGCGATCCGGGTCGAACTCCCCATCATTCTGAACGATCCGAATCCCGTTCAGACGCCCGACGAAGGAGGCTCGTTCTTCGACAGGATCATCTTCGGACTTTTATTTGCTTTTTAGCAGGTGAAAAGAATAAATTATCAATTGAAATGACTATGAAGGAGAAAAGCGAAAATGAAGAAACATTTAGGAATCATCGTTCTGATAAGCGCTCTGGTTTTCTCGTGTTCGGATAACCGGACCGCGGAAGTACTCTTCCAGGATGCCGCCGAGCTCTACAAACAGGAAAAAATCACCCGTTCCCTCAAAACATTCGAAAAGCTCTCCAACACCTATCCGGATGATCCCTACGCCGTTAAGGCGATCTATCGCATGGCCGAGATCTATGCCGGCGATCTTCAGGATTTCGAAGCCTGCGTCGGCAAATATATGTACGTGGCAAACGAATATCCGTCCCATCCCGACGCCCCCAAGGCACGCTTCATGTCGGGATACACGCTTGCCAACATCATCAAGGACTATAAACGTGCGGAAGCGGAATACAACAAATTTATCCGCGATTATCCGGAACACCCCCTGGTTGAATCGGTTCAATTTGAGCTGCGCAATCTTGGAAAGGAGCTCGATCAGATCGAGGAACTTAAAGATATCATGAAAACCGGAAAAAATGAATAACAGGGTGGATCATGGATTTCAATTTAGCCGTTTTGAACGAACAGATACAAAAAGAAAGCGTCTTTTTAGACAGCATTAAGGCCGAACTGCGGAAAGTCCTCATCGGCCAGGAAAAAATGGTCGAGCGCCTGCTGATCGGTCTCCTTGCCGAAGGGCATATTCTGCTGGAAGGCGTCCCGGGACTGGCCAAGACCCTGGCCGTTAAGTCCCTGGCACAAGCTATCAGCACCACGTTTCACCGGATCCAGTTCACGCCGGACCTTCTTCCCTCCGATCTCATCGGAACCCTGATCTACAATCAGAGAGAATCTTCCTTTGAGGTGAAAAAAGGTCCCATTTTTGCCAACATCATTCTGGCGGACGAGATCAACCGTTCGCCCGCGAAAGTGCAGGCGGCCCTTCTGGAAGCCATGCAGGAAAAACAGGTGAGCATCGGGGACACCACCTATGCGCTGGAGGAACCCTTCCTTGTCCTGGCCACCCAGAACCCGATCGAACAGGAGGGCACCTATCCGCTTCCGGAAGCCCAGGTGGACCGTTTCATGTTGAAAGTAAGGGTCAGCTATCCGAGCCAGGAAGAAGAGATGAAGATGCTGGAGCTGATGACCTCGAACAAGCTTCCGGACATGATCTCGGCCGTGGTCAAGCCCCGGCAGATCCTTGACGCCCGGAAAGTGGTGCGCAGCATTTACGTTGACGACAAGATCCATAAATACGTGACGGACCTGGTCTTTGCCACGCGGTATCCCGAACGCTTCAAACTGGAATCCCTGAAGGACCTGATCGACGTGGGGGCATCCCCCCGCGCTTCCCTGAACCTGGTTCGCGCGGCAAAGGCGCACGCCTTTT
>CALMFL010000070.1 GCA_937862595.1 uncultured Fidelibacterota bacterium | reverse complement strand
GGGGATCTGATCCTTCGCCTCGCGGCGCTTTTCCATGATATCGGCAAGCCGCGGACAAAACGCTTTGTCGACGGCACCGGCTGGACCTTTCACGGCCATGAGGAAGTCGGCGCAAGAATGTTCGAAAAGATGGGAAAAAAATTACGTCTTCCTACCCGGGATATCAAACTGGTCGCGCGTCTGATACGCCTGCATCTGCGCCCGATCGCCGTGGCGGATGAGGGTGTCACCGATAGCGCGATCCGCCGCCTGATGGTGGAAGCCGGTGAGGACATCGACGCCCTGCTTACCCTTTGCCGGGCCGATATCACCTCAAAGAATCCGCAGCGGGTCAAACGCTATCTTTCGAACTTTGAACAGGTGGAAAAACGCATTGCGGAAGTCGGAGAAAAAGACGCTTTGCGCGCCTTTCAATCCCCGCTTGACGGAAAAGAGATCATGCAGATGTTCGGCCTGAAACCCGGACCACGGGTGGGAACGATCAAAAAGCATATCGAAGAGGCCATTCTGGAAGGCGAGATCGAAAATACCTATGAGGCCGCAAAGGCCTACGCGGAAAAAAATAAAGAAAAACTCATAGACATGTATCTAATAAATCATTAGATTACAAACTATGGTTAAGCAGGCAAAATAAAGGAAAATTTATGGATAATACGAACGAAAACATGAACAGGAATCTCGTTCAGGGTTTCTCAATGAAGGAAGACAACGAGCTGAACCTGCGATATCTTGTTCAGGTGGTCATGCAGCGCATCCACGTTGTGATCATCATGTTCCTTTTGATCTTTATCGGGACCATTCTTTATACGCTGAATCAGGCCAAGGTCTACAAGTCCGAAACGCAGATCCTCATCGAGAACGGGGTTGCGGCCGGCGGGGTCTTTGAGCAGATGACCCCCTTTATCAATAACCAGATGGCCATCAACAATGAGATCCAGATCATTACCTCGCGGGCGATCTCGGAACGTACGATCAACAGCCTTCTCATCAGCTATCCCCTGGATTCTTTGTATCTGTTCGATCGCGGCTTGTTGGTGGAGAACCAGTCCCTTTCAACCCGTCTGCGCAAACAGCTGAAAAAAATGTTCACCCGCGAGGAAGAAAAAGTCCTTACGCTTGATGAAAAACGCAAAAATTACGTTGAACGCCTGATGGAGCAGCTGGAAGTATCCCCGGTCCGCGAGACGCAGACGATCAATATATCTCTTGAAAGTTACGATCCGGACGAAGCCGCGATCATTCTGAACGAACTGGTTACGCAGTACTATGCGAACGACCTTGAACGCGTCAGCAATTCGGCCGGAAAGGTCAGGAGCTTTCTTGAAACCCAGATCGAGGATATCGAGCCGAAACTGGCCGCCATCGAAAAACAGCTCAGTGATTTTCTGGAAAAGGAAGGCGTCGTGGACCTTGCGGAAAACGCCAAGCAGCTGATCCAGAAATCAGCGGAGTTCGAGGCGCAGCTCTTCGTCGCACGGGCGGAGCTGAATATCGTAAAGGATCAGCTCGAATTCCTGACCGGTCAACTGGAAGACAAACAGAAACAGGTGCTTGACTATAAATTGCAGATCGCCAATCCGCTGATCCTCCGCTTGCGCGACAATATCGCCTCGCTGGAAAAATCCCTGCTTGAAGAAGATCTCCAGTCACAAAAGCTCCTGCCGACGCTGAAGGACCTTGAGATCAAGAAAAAACGGCTGGAAGAGGAGACCTCCATCCTGGTAAACGCCGGCTATCTGCCCGGCGATGCCGACCCCATGTCGGTCAACCAGGCGATCCTGGACCAGATCATCAGCTATAACGGCCAGCTGATCAGTCTGGAGACCAAAGTTAAAGAGTACGGCAAATTGAATGATTATTATAACCGGCTGATCGAAGAGATCCCCTCCACGAGCGTTTCCTACATACGCCTGGAGCGCGAACGGCAGACGCATGAACGCATCTACCTCCTGATGAAGGAGCGTTACGAAGAAGCGCGCATTCAGGAAGCCTCGCAGATCTCCAACGTTTACGTGATCGACAGGGCGGTCCCGCACTATATTCCCATCAAACCCAAGACAAAACTGAATATCCTCCTCGGATTTGTGTTCGGACTGGCCGCCGGCATCGGGGTCATTCTGCTGCGCGAGTTCATGGATAACTCCATCAGGAGCAAAGAAGATCTTGAGCGTCTGGGACTTACCGTTCTGGGCATCATCCCCTCGATGTCGATCGACCGCGCCAAAAAAGTCCTTGATAAAAAATATTCGGATACGGATGATTTCCGCAACCGGCTTATTTCGCATTTCAAACCGCGGTCGCCCATCTCGGAATCCTTCCGCTCCCTGAGGACCAATCTGGAGCTTTCCGTTCCGGACAAGGCGATTACCTCGCTGGTCGTTACCTCCGCCGGCGCCTCGGAAGGTAAGTCAACCGTGATCGCCAACCTGGCGATCGCCTATGCGCAATTCGGAATGAAAGTCCTTTTGGTGGACGGCGATATGCGCAAACCGACGATCCATAAAATGTTTTCCACCCCGAAAAAGCCCGGACTGGCCAACATGATCACGAAACGGTCAAAGCTGGACGAATCGATCTTTAAGACCGAGATCGACAATCTCTATGTGATGCCCGCCGGCTCCCTGCCGCCGAACCCCTCCGAATTGCTCGGATCCAAGGCGATGAAAGAGCTGTTTGCCCAGCTGCGCAAACAGTTCGACAAGATATTCTTCGATGCCCCGCCGCTCATGGCCGTTACGGACGCCGCCCTCCTGGGTTCGCTCACAGACGGCGTGCTGCTGGTGGCGCGTGCCGGCGAAGCGCAAAAAGAGGTGGTCGTTCACTTGCAGCAGGAAATGAAGAACACCAAGATCGCCATCGCCGGAACGGTTCTGAACGACGTGAACCCGAAGAACACCTCCAGCGGATACTATTATTATTACCA
>CALMFL010000069.1 GCA_937862595.1 uncultured Fidelibacterota bacterium | reverse complement strand
TTTCTGAAAAACAAAAAAGGGCCGAGAAACCTCAGCCCTTATTTATCTGTCAGATCAGGACAAAGCATGCCCTGTCCCTACACCATTTACGCAATATGCTTTACGACGTCTCACGTCTTACCAGCCTGCGCCCCTCCTACGCTCCGGAGCTCCGGAGGGCTTCGGCCGGCAGGCGTCTTACGTCTTACGTCTTACGTCTTACTCTTTCACGACCCAGACTTTGATCTCGGCCTTGATACCGGCGCCGACCTTGACGGGGACATCGAAAGAACCGAGTTCCTTGATGGGCTCGTCGAGCAGGATGTCGTGCCTGTCGATCTCAATGCCCTTTTCGGCGATGAGGTCCGCGATGATCTGGCTGGTAACGGCGCCAAAAAGCTTGTCGTCTTCACCTGCTTTGACCGTGGCGGTCACCGAGATGTCTTTCAGTTTCTTGGCAAGACCCTGTGCGGTGGTTTCGGCTTTTTTCGCCTTTTTGCTTTGGTTGGCCTTCAGTTCGTCGACGATCTTCATATTGGAACGGGTCGCCGCGATCCCCAGTCCCTGGGGAATGAGGTAATTCCGTCCGAATCCGTCCTTGACAGATACAACATCGCCGGTTTTCCCGACTTTTTCCACGTCTTTTTTCAAAATGATTTTCATGCTGTATCTCCCTTAGTTTTGTGTCACGTCGTACGAATAAGGAAGCAACGCGATATTCCGTGCACGTTTGATCGCCTGGACAAGTTCACGCTGGTGTTTGGCGCATGTCCCGGTAACCCGGCGCGGGATGATCTTTCCCTGTTCGGTGATCGTACGTTTTAAGTTCTTGTAGTCTTTGTAGTCGATCTTGTTGTTCTTGTTCTCACAATATTTGCAGATCTTTTTTCTGGATGTAAACGCCATGGTATTTCTCCTATGCTTCCTCGGTTTCTTCTACGGACTCGTCGTCCGCTTCTTCGTCGTCTTCTTCGTCCTCGTCGTCTTTTCCCTTGACCGGCGATTTCTTTTCGACGGTTTCAACGGCGGCATACGAGGATCCTGAAACGGAATCGGGATTCTCGCTTCCTTCGGATAATTTCGGCTCTTCTTCCAGGCGGATGACCATTTCGTGCAGGATCTGCGACTGGATCTCCATCCATTCGTTAAGGCCCTGGATCATGGCCGGATCTGCCTCAAAGTACATGAGGACATAACTTCCGTAGCGCTGTTTGTTGATAAGATAGGCAAGCTTGCGTTTGCCCCAGTTATCGACTTTCAGGATCTTACCGCCTTTTTCGGTAATCTCCTTCGCAACGGTCTCGATGACCGCGTCCAAACGGTCCTGTTCATAATTGGGATGAACAATAAAAAGCATTTCGTAATATCTCAATGTATTCTCCTTTCAATGATATTCATTGACGCTGATTGTACAAATTCATTGCCTGCTCCAGCCCGTTCCTGATGTAACAGTCCACGGCGTCTGCAGCCAGGGGCAGCACTTCGTCAAGCTGCGCCCGTTCTCCGCGGGAAAACCCGCTCAGGACATAGTCAACCGACGAACCTTCGTCGCGCCGCCCGTCGACATCGATCCCGATCTTCAGGCGCGGGAAAGCGTCGCTGTTCAGCTGCTGAATGACGGACCTCATTCCGTTATGGGTTCCCGCCGAACCGTTCGCCTTGATCTTGATCCTGCCAAGCGCAAGGTCCAGATCGTCGTAGAGGACCAGAAGGTCCTCCTCCGAAACGTGATAGCGGCTGAGGATGTCCTTGACGGCGACACCGCTGTGATTCATATAGGTCAGAGGCTTTGCGAACGCCGTATCGAGGGTCTCGGAGACCGCGATCAGGTACTCACCCTTGCCGGCCTTCAATTTAAGGCCATACCGCAAGATCAGCTCGTCCATGAGCATGAAACCGGCATTGTGGCGGGTCCTTTTATACCGGATACCGGGATTTCCCAAACCGACGACAGCTTTCACGTGATTATTCCTCTGTTCCTTCTTCTTCGGTTTCTTCCGCTTCCGCGCCTTCCGCCGCTTCGGCCGCTTCTTCTTCCGCAGTGCCCTTCGGCGTTACAACGGCCGCGATGAGCTGTTCGGGATTCGTGATGATCTCGAAATCGCCCGGCGTGACGTTACTCACAAAGAGGGTTGCGCCGATCGCCATCTTTTCGATATTGATATCGATCTGATGCGGGATCTCCGAAGCCTTGCATTTGATCTCCAGCTCGTGCAGGTGAACCTCGTAGATGCCGCCTTCGCGTACGCCCACGGGGGTGCCGATAAAGTTCAGCGGAACGAGGACCTGAATCACTTCGCTCATGGATACGCCCTGAAAGTCCACATGAACGATGCGCTCGCTCACGGGGTGATACTGGATCTCCCGGATCAGGGCTTTTTTCTTTTTGCCGTCCATGTTCAGTTCGATCAGCTGGTTCCCCGCCTTCATGACGCGCAGGAATTCCAGCTCATTGATCTGTACGGCCTGTGATTTCTCCTTCTGGTAGAACACAGCCGGGATGACCCCCTGCTTGCGCAGTTTTTTGGTCTTTTCTTTTCCGATCCCTTCGCGGGCGTCGGCTTTTAATGCGAGTTCTGTCATTGTAACATATCTCCTGATTTAATTTATTTAACTTTCAACATTGAATTCATAGAACAGGTCGCTGATGGATTCGTTCTGATGCGAGCGCAGGATCGAGGATGCCAGGATCGGGGCTACGCTGACGATCTCCATGTTCGGCAATATCTTCTCTTCGGGCAGCGCGATGGTGTCGGTGGTGAAGAGCGTCGATATTTCAGAGTTCTTGAGGCGCTCGATCGCGGGTCCGGACAGCACCGCATGGGTAAAGGCGCACATCACTTCCGAGGCGCCCACCGCTTTCAGATGCTCCGCGGCCGCTACGATCGTTCCGGCCGTATCCACCATGTCGTCGATGATCAGACAGCGTTTCCCGCTGACATCGCCGATGATGTTCATCGCCTCGGCCCGGTTGTGCCCCGTCCGGCGCTTGTCAATGATCGCCAGCCCTTTCTGCATGTACATCGCGATGCTCCGGGAACGTGCGACGGAGCCCATGTCCGGTGCTACGACCATGACATTGGGATCGTCAAAAATTCCCTTCGCCCGGAAATGCTTCATGAAGGCGGGGCGGGAGAAAAGGTGATCGAAGGGAATGTCCACATATCCCTGGATCTGCATGGAGTGCAGGTCCATGGCGATGATCCTGTTGGCGCCGGCCTTTACGATCATATCCATGAACAGACGGGCCGAGATGGGCACCCGCGGCTGATCCTTTCGGTCCTGGCGCGCGTAGCCGTAATAGGGCAGCACCACCGTGATGCGGCCGGCGGACGACCGTTTTGCGGCATCCAGGATGATCAGCAATTCGATCATGTTGTCCGAAGGCTGGCCTGTGGACTGGATAATGAACACATCCTGCCCGCGGATATTTTCGTCAAAGCGCACCCAGATCTCACCGTCTGAAAAGGTTTTCGTGGTCAGAATGCCCGGGGTGACGCCCAGGACCTTGCAGATCTTTTTCGCAAGCTCCGGATTGGACGATCCCGAGAAGACTTTCAGTTCGTTGTCTTTCATGTCAACTCCCTTTTTTACCCTAAAAAAAAAGCCCGAAAATTGATGTTCAGGCTTTCTTGTTCACGTGCTCAGGGGCAGGGACTCGAACCCCGATCGGTTGGACCAAAACCAACTGTCCTGCCATTGAACGACCCCCGAATGTTTCATACCGGGCGGGCTACCGCAGCATGTTCAAATGCTCCCGCAACCCGTTTCGCTTTTTCGCACGATTCGCAAACCCCAAACACAGTCGAGCCTGAGCCCGACAAACCGGCATATGTCGCCCCTAAAGAAAGCAGGCGCATTTTTATACTGCCGATCTCCGGATATGATGGTATAATTGCTTTTTCAAAATCATTTTCAAAAAACCGCCAATCAAAACCATTTTCCAATTGGCTGGGTATTATAGCTTTTTTTGCCCGTGCAGTCAAGGAAATTCTTAATTGCTTATAAGCCCACACGGTGGATACGGAGCAATCGGGGAAAACCAGAACGGCATGCCAGTCCTTCGGGATCCTTACGGGGGTCAGGATCTCCCCGATCCCGGCGGCGTATTGCGTGCCGCCTTTAAGGAAAAAGGGGACATCCGCGCCGAGCCTGACGGCGATGCCCATCAGGGTTCCTTCGTCAAGATCCGCCCGGCGGTTCAGCCATTTCAGCATGGCCGCGGCATTCGACGACCCGCCGCCCAGCCCCGCCCCGCTCGGGATGCGCTTTTCCAGATGGATCCGGGCTCCGAGATCTTCCGGCACATGACCGAGCATGGCCTCAGCGGATTTCAGGATCAGGTTGCTCCGGTCCGCGGGGATCCCGGGATCGCTGCAGGTCAGGGAAAACCGCTCATCGAAAGATCCGCTGCGGGTCATTTCTTCGACCCTGATCTCGTCGGCAAGATCGATCTCCTGAAAGATCGTCTCGAGCACATGATACCCGTCTTCGGGCCGGCGGCCTAAAATACGGAGTCCGATATTGAGCTTGGCGTTTGAGGAGAGGGTTTCCATTGATATGATTTAATCAAAACGCAGATTCCTGCGCTCTTATTTTTCCGCCAGATAATGTTTAATGCGCCGGATATTCTCGTCCTTGCCCAGGTATTCGGCGATGTAGCCCAGTTCGGGACCGTGCATCATGCCGGTCAGGGCGATGCGGACCGGCATCCAGAGCTGTTTCCCTTTCACGCCGGTCCGGGCCTGAACGTCGGCCATGACGGTCTTGAAGCTTTCGGCCGTCAGTCCGGGCATGTCCTCAAGCAGTCGGGAATAGGCTTCCAGGGCTGTCCGGCTGGAGTCAAGCGCCAGCATTTCCGCGGCTTCGGGTTCCGGCTCCGCCGGGTCACCGGTAAAGACCGCCAGTTTTTCCGGGATCTCGTTCAGGGTCAGGAGCGAGGTCTTGACCGCCATCAGGGCCGTATCCAGCCGGGCTTCGTTCACGGGCGCCGTTCCCAGCCAGTTCCGGGCTTCCCTGAGGTACTCCGCCGTCTCCATGGTCTTAATGTACTGGCCGTTCATCCAGTTCAATTTTTGGCCATGGATGCCCCGGGAGTTCTTTCCGCATTCGATCCTTCCGGGAGCAAGGTCCGTCGTAGTGATTGGCCTCCCTGTAGAGCTCCCTGTCCTCGAAACATCCCCCTCAATC
>CALMFL010000068.1 GCA_937862595.1 uncultured Fidelibacterota bacterium | reverse complement strand
CCAGACAGCCCTCATCCTGATCGTAATGATAGTGGCCGGCAATGACGGCATGGGTATTGGCGCTTTTCAGAAGGTCGTGCACGGGCTGCCAGTTCTGCCAGACATACCAGTGCGGATGATGCACCAGGACGATGTTGCCCTTGCTCTTCGCTGATCTCCGGAGGTCTTTCTCAAGCCATTTCAGCTGTTCTTCGGATATTTTATTCAGGTAAATGGAGCCCCAGCGGGGATCCGTATGCATGTTTTCAATAGAATAGAGAACGATGAAGTGATAGCCCTTGTGATCGTAACTGTAGTAAGGCCGCTCGCCGATGGGCAGGTCCGTTTCGCGGATCAGGTCCATGAACCATTTTTCACGCGAACGGTCCCCGGAAAGAGCTTTGAACTCAGGGGGGACGACGTCATGGTCGCCGACGGCAAGCAGCCAGGGACAGGAAAAACGTTCCATGATCCCGGTCGCCGTTCTGAAATTCGATTCGTAATCTTCAAACGAATTTATGCCGCGTATCGTTTCCACCATGTCGCCGACATGCAGGACGATATCGGGCGACAGGGCAAGCAGCCTGTCTACGCCCTTTTCCATGATCGCATAGGACTCGTCCGCCGAATAGGCGCCGAACTGATCCCCCACTATACCGATTTTAATGACATCGCGGTCGCAGGCATTGCACAGAACAATGCAGAGGATAAAAAGAATACTGCTTAGTTTTGATCGCATGGCTTCTTCCGCCGGCTTGTTAGTTGTATGGTTGTACCTACAACTTAATGTTAACGAAAAGGAAGAAGCTTGTCAATGGTTATTTTTAGATGACCCGATGTATTAAAAATAGATGTAATTGCTATATTAACAGAGAATTATGTTAATCTTCCACTGCATATTTTTTTCGCAGTTTTTCGTATTCCGCTTTCATTTCGCTTCGGATCACGGAATAATTCTCATCCTCATAGACGTTGTTCAGTTCATGCGGGTCCTTTTTCAGGTCGAACAATTCCCAGACGCCGATATCATAAAAATGGATGAGCTTGTAATCCCTGTTGCGGACGCCGTCGTGCTTATGTACGTCGTGCCAAGCGGGGTATTCGTAATAGTGGTAATAGACCGATTCCCGCCAGGAGCCGTCTTCCCTGCCCTCCAAAATGCCGCGCATGGATTCGCCCTGGATCTCCTCCGGGATGCTGACGCCGGCATAGTCCAGGAAGGTCGGGGCGAAATCCAGGTTCATGACAAATTCGGAACTGACAAGACCGGGCTTGATCTTTTTCGGATAGCGGATGATCAGCGGCATGGTAAAGGATTCTTCATACATGAAGCGCTTGTCGAACCAGCCGTGGTCGCCCAGATAGAAGCCCTGATCGGAGGTATAGACCACGATCGTGTTCTTCGCCAGCTTTTCCTTGTCGAGATAATCCAGCAGTCTGCCGATATTCTCATCCACAGCCACGATGCAGGCCAGGTAATCCTCGAGATAGCGCTGGTATTTCCATTCCGTAAGCTCATTTCCGCTCAGTTTGCGGCTCCGGTAGTCCAGATTGACCTGATCGTAATAGCTGTCGAAGACGGCCTTCTGGGAGGGCGTCAGGGCTCTGTAGACGTGCTTCCAGCTGTTGGTGGCATCCCAGTTGATGCTGCGTCCGCCGCCGCTGTAAGGTTCGCGTTCTCCGTCCAAAAGATGGATCTTCATGTCGTAGCCGAGGTACATGTCCTCGACTTCCATATCCTGGGCGCCGGCGGTCTTTTCGCGGGTGCCGTAATCGTCGTAAAAGGTTTCGGGCAGTTCGAATTTCCGGTCGCGGAACATTCCGATATGCCGTTCTGCGGGCATCCAGCTTCTATGGGGCGCTTTATGGTGGTAGAGGACGCAGAAAGGCCGGTCCTTGTCGCGGTGGTCAAGGAAGTCGAGGACCATGTCGGTGATGATATCGGTCACGTAGCCTTCATGGACGACCGTGTCGCCGTTCTCGTAGAACAGGGGGTTGTAATAGCTTCCCTGCCCCTGAAGGACCTTCCAGGTGTCAAACCCGACGGGCGTGCTGACAAGATGCCATTTTCCGATCATCGCGGTCTGATAGCCGGCTTTCTGCAGCAGCACGGGGAAGGTGACCTGCGATCCGTCAAAACGGTCCCGGTTGTCCTTCATTCCGTTGATATGGCTGTATTTTCCGGTCAGCATCACGGCCCGGCTGGGCGCACAGATCGAATTCGTGACGTAGCTGTTCGTAAAACGGATGCCCTCGTTCGCCAGGCGGTCGATATTCGGCGTGCGGACCAGGCTGGTGTCGTAGGCGGAGATCGCCCGTTCCGCATGATCGTCCGTCATAATGTAGATAATATTGGGCCTTTTCTCACCCGCACAGCTTAGGATAAAAAGCGTTACGGTCATGAGCATCAGGATCTTTTTCATGGCACTTCCCCATTCATAAATGCTTATTCGAACAAACTTTACATATTAAGACACACGCCCGGGATTTTCAAGCTTTAAATTTTTTTCGCTGGAAATGTTCGACGATCCGAACGGGCAGCAGGCGTGATAAAACGGCAAGACGGGGTGCGTCGCCTCCGGCGGGATAGGCGGGTTTGGGATGCTTCATCCTCAGGATCTTCAGGACTTTCCGTGCGATGACCGCGGGATCGGCGCCCCGGTCGATGTTCCTGTCCCGGATGCTCTTGAAGACCTTCAATTGCGGAAAGTATTCCGAATCTTCGCGGTAATTTACGTCCTGCTTCAGGCCGGTCGCGATATAGCCGGGTTCCACAAGCACGACCCGGATGCCGAAAGGCTGCACTTCCTGACGCAGGGAGCGCGAGATGCCTTCAAGCGCAAATTTGGTACTGCAATAAACGGACGTATAGCCGACGCCGAAGACGCCGGACATGGAGGATATATTTATGATCGTCCCGCTACGGCGCGCCCGCATCCCGGGGAGAATCCCCCGGGTCAGCCGGACGATGCCGAAAAAATTGACCTCGAACAGCGCGCGGACCTTTTCCATGGGAACTTCTTCAAGCGGACCGATCTGGCTCTGGCCGGCGTTGTTGATCAGGATATCGATATCCCCGGCTTCCCTGACCAGGGCGTCAATGCTTTCCGCATCCGTCATGTCCAGGGGAAGATAACGGACCCCCGGGATCCTGCCGCTGATCTTTTCGGGATGACGGGACGTCCCGGTGACCTCAAAACCGTTTTGGCTTAACAGCCTTGCAATGGCTTCCCCGATGCCGCTGGAAGCCCCCGTGATCAATACGCGCGGTTGTTTCATGGTTCCCTGTCCCCTTCCCGGATAAACGGCTTATTCGATCTCTTTGTAATCCGCGTCTTCGACATCCGACATGTCGATCTTTTTCTGAAGCGACGCATTGCCGGGATCTTCGGTGGATGCGGGTTCGTCCGGACCCGCAAAGGGCTTGCCGGGCGTGATCCGCCTGAAGAACAGCTGATAGATCAGGTAGATGAAAATAGCTATGAGAATGATTTTAAAGAGTAATCCGATCATTGATTTCCTGCTTTATAGTATTTGGTTCCCAGCGGGGGCTGCTGGATGTATTTCATGACCTCGTCGAGGTCTTCCTTTTTATTGACAAAATCGATCTGGGTCGTATTGATGATCAGCAAGGGGGTTTCCTTGTAGTGAAAGAAGAACTGGTTGTAGAACTGGTTCAGCGAATCGATGTAGTTCCGGTCCATGTTGCGTTCGTAAGTTCTGTCGCGCAGATCGATGTTCTTCATCAGGCGTTCGGTATCGGCCTGAAGATAGATCACCAGGTCGGGCTTGGTGACTTCCCGGGTGAGAATGGAATAGAGCTGGTCGTAGAGATGCAGTTCCTTTTCGTCCAGGTTGATGTAGGCGAAGAGGCGGTCCTTGGCAAAAATATAATCCGTCACCATGCTGCGGTGAAAAACGTCCGTCTGCGACAGTTCCATTTGCTGGCGGTAGCGGCTCAGAAGGAAAAAGAGCTGGGTCTGGAACGCATAGCGCTGGCGGTCCTGATAAAAATCGGACAGGAAGGGATTCTCCTCGAATTTTTCCAGGATCAGGCGGCTGTTCAGACGCTCGCAGAGTATTTTCGCCAGGCTCGTCTTGCCGACGCCGATCACGCCTTCGATCGCAATGTAGTATGCAGGTCCCGTCATATTTTCACCACCTTTGATCTGTCCGGACAACGTTGAATAAAGTCCGCTATGTTCCGGGATGTTCCGGGAACGCGGTAATTTACATCAATTTCCGCCATGGGGAAAAGAATAAATTTTCTTTCGTGAAATCGCGGGTGCGGAATACTCAGACGCTCCGTGGCGATCAGGCGGTCTCCGTAAAAAAGAATGTCGATATCCAGGGTCCGGGGGCCTTTGGGACGGAGGGGATCGCGGAAGCGCAGGAAGCGTGTTTCGATCAGGCGGACAAAGTCCAGGACTTCATAGGGATCCAGGTCGCTGAGGTATTTTGCGACCGCATTGACAAAATGCGGCTGATCGGTGTCGTACAGGGGTTCGGTGAGCCAGAGGGAGCTTTGCGTTTCATAGACGATGTGTTCATTGCCGGCGACTTCCTTGATCGCGCGCGTGACCAGATGTCCCGAATCGCCGACATTGGAGCCGAATCCCAGGAAGAGGGGCTGTGCCTTGTCCCGGTCCATCAGGTTTCGATCTCCAGCTGCAGCTGTTCGGCATTCTCCATCAACGCGCAGGGAACGCTCAGGGATTCCATTTCGCCGGGCGCCATATGGCGTTTTTTAAGGGACTTTACGATCCGTCCGTCGATCTTCAGGTTGAGCTTCACCTGATCGAAGATCCGGGTCACGCGGAAATAGAGTTCGACCGATCCGCCGCAATTCGCCGTCCGGACTTCCTGGGGAACGATGTAGGCGATCCCCTCGCCCGCAAGAGTGCAGATCCCGCGTCCCCGGTGCAGCTGTCCGTTCACGAAGGCGGCGGCACAACGCCCCGCCTTTTCGCTTTCCGTCGTCACGTTGTCCACAAGATCGTGGACATGGGCGACATTCCCGCAGGCAAAAATGCCGGGGACCGACGTTTCCATGGATTCGTTCACTTTCGGTCCGCGGGTGCGTTTGTCCAGGACTATCCCGGCGGCAAAGGGCAGTTCGATCTCGGGAAGCAGTCCGACGGAGAGAAGCAGGGTGTCGCAGGGGACGTTCTTTTCCGTGCCGGGGACAGG
>CALMFL010000067.1 GCA_937862595.1 uncultured Fidelibacterota bacterium | reverse complement strand
AACGGCACCGCAACGGACGGCGATTACGACGCCTTTAATCTGGCGCCGCCCGCCGTCGGGTACGACTTTTTCCAGTGCCCGATCGTTGCCGGAACACCAACCGATACGGCCATTTTCGAACTTAAGTACCGTCCCGGATTTACCAACCTCGGCATGACGTCCTTCGGCTGGTTCGCGGCCGGTTCTCCGATCGAAGACCCCGAGCTGGGCGATTATCAGGGCACGCTTGAATTCTACAACCTGATGCGCGGATATCTTCCCACGGAAGATGTCGACAATCCGACCCCCTGGCGCCTCGGGAACGTTTCAACGAATCCTACGACCATGTTCCCGCTGTCCGGCGACCCCGTTGCCGGCACGGGCGATCTTGACGGCCATGACAGCTATTATACGCCGGGCGACCGCCGTATATGCGTTTCATCGGGTCCCTTCACCTTCGCCCCGGGCGACACGCAGGAAGTCGTTGTCGCGATCCTCGGCGGACTCGGACTGGACAATATCGGTTCCGTTGCGGACCTGAAACTGACGGATGCCGTCGCGCAGACACTGTTCGACGGACTTTTCCTCGAAGTTCCGAAACCCCCCGCGACCCCGGCCGTTGTTGCCCGTCCGTTCTCGGACATGATCGTTCTTGAATGGGGAAGCGATCCCGTAAAGGTCGCCGCAACCGAAGACCCGGTCGTATCCGGTTACGCTTTTGAAGGATATAACGTCTATCAGCTGCCGCATGCGACGGCGACCAAAGACCAGGCAAAGCGCATTGCGACCTTTGATATCGACAACGGTATCACGCTGGTCTATGAAAACCGGACCCCGTCCCTCTATGAAGGAGAAGAGGTCAGCGTGCCGATCATTTACGGAAACGACGGCGGCGTACAGCGCTATATCATGATCGAACAAGACTATATTAACAATAAACCGCTGTATGAAGGCACGACCTATTACTTTGCCGTCACCGCCTACAACCAGAACCATGACGACGGCCGCCTCGCGGAAAAAGCCATGGAATCCGGACTTGTCGCCATGGCGGTAACCCTGCAGGAACCCCTGCCGGGCGTGGGACTGAATGCGGAAGTGGCAAGTGAAGTCGACGTTGAACAGACAGCCGGCGCCGGCGACGGACAGGTTTCGGTCACCGTCGTTGATCCCTTTGCCATAACGGGCCATGACTACAAGATCACCTTCTCCTACAATGAAGACTCCACGGAAGTGCTCTTCAATGTCGTAGATGCAACGGACGGCAACGCGGTCCTGAGCAGCGGCAATCCGCAGGTAGAATACCTGACAGATAAAGGCGGAGCAATTGTAGACGGTCTTGAGGTTAAGGTTGCCGGTCCTGCGATCGGACTGAAATCGGTCAAGCTCTATGATGCGGCCGGCGCACTGGTTGACGGAGGCGTTTCCATTGTGGAATTCTCCCTCGGCCCTCCAGGCTTCATCGTTTCCAACCGTGCCGGTGATTACAACTTACCCTACCCGCAGCGCGATTTCGACCGTTTTGACATACGGGGAATCGATGACATCGAGATCGATTTTACGGACACCTCCGTGTGCTGGACCTATGCGGACGACGCCCTGCTGGGATCGCACTATGTTCCTTTCGCCGTATACCGTTACCATACGATCAGCGGCGTAAAGGAACGCCTCTATCCCGCGATTTATGACCTGGACGGGAACGGTATCTGGGATACCACCGGCACAGACGTCGTTTTCGGTAAGCCGGCATTTGAGCCTATCTACGCTTATTCCGGACCGACGCCTTACGACCCCGCACTGGAAGCGCAGTATATCGCCGCCGCCAACCTGGCTTCGCCGCCATCAAATTGCGGCTGGACGACGGACGATTATTGGATACCCCCGCTTACGGCGACAGTCTTCGTTGATTATCGCGGTTACGGCAACGGCATCCTTCCCATCGGCAACAAGGTCTACTTTGCCACGAACAAGACGATCCAGGCAACGGATGAATATTCATTCTCCACCGAGGGACTTGAACCGGCAAACAACGATTCGTTGATGGCCCTGGCGATCGAGAAGATCAATGTGTTCCCGAACCCCTACTACGCTTACAACTCGCTGGCAACGACACCCTACGATCAGTACGTGACCTTTACCCATTTACCCGCCAAGGCGACGATCAAGATCTTCAACCTTGCCGGTATCCTGGTCCGGACGATCGAACATAACAATGCGAACATGCAGTTTGCAAAGTGGGATCTGGCCAACGCGTCGAACATCCCGGTCGGAAGCGGTATGTACATTGCACATATCGACATGCCGGACCTGGGCGAACAGAAGATCCTGAAATTCATGGTCGTTCAGAGTAAGCAAATTCTGGAATACTATTAATGCCACATGAAACGAACATAACCATACTAAAGGAGTGTTATGATGAAGATTCAAAATAAATTCATGTCGCTTGTCCTGATCATCGCCCTGATCGCCGGGTTCGCCTACGCCGGGGATGTAGACCGTGCCGGCACGACAGCCGGCGTCCAGGTCCAGATCCCGGTGGGCGCCCGCACCCTGGGCATGAGCGGATCCGATATTGCTTACACCGGCGGTGTAGACGCATTATTCTGGAACCCCGCGGGACTGAGCGACACTAAAGGCCGCTTTGACGGATTATTCTCAGCGGCAAAGAACATTGCCGGCATCGGGACCAACTACTTCGCGCTCGCATTCAATACGGGAGCGAACGGCGTGATCGGTGTCAGCATGAAATCCCTGTCCATCGGCGAGATCCCGATCACCACGGTCAACGATATGGACGGAGAAAGCGGCGCGACCTACTCGCCGTCATTCTCTGTGATCGGCGTTTCGTACGCCAAGAAACTGACAGACCGCATCAACATGGGCTTTACCGGTAAACTGATCTATGAAAGCATTCCCCGCGCAAGTGCGACCGGCGTTGCTTTTGATTTCGGGTTACAGTACAAAAACCTGATCGACATCGAAGGTCTGTCACTGGGTCTGGCGATCCGCAACATCGGAACGAACATGCAGTATACCGGGACCGGCTTGCTTGTCTCGGCAACGCAGGGCGGTGAAACGTATGACGACTATATGTTCCATCCCACATCGTCCGACCAGCTGCCTGCCAGCATGGAAATGGGACTGTCCTATAAACCCACCGACATGATCATGGTCAGTGCGGTCTATCAGAGCAGCAACTCCGAAACCGACTATCTGCGCGTAGGCACCGAACTGAATTTCGGCGGCATGGGCTTTATCCGTGCCGGTTACGCCTTCCAGCTGAATGCGGGCGACGTGCTCGGATACAGCGTGTACGGCCTGACCCTCGGCGCAGGCGTCAGCTTCGAGATCAATACCACGACGATCAATGTCGATTACGTCTACCGTCCGGCACAGCTCCTGGGAGCTGAGAACCTCATCTGTTTGGGTATCGGACTGTAACGAACGATCTGCAATGATGTAATGAATGCCGCCCCGATGAAAGTCGGGGCGGTGTTTTTTTTGTGGAAAAGATCCGAACCCCCGGCTTCGCCCGCCGGAAGAGGGGCGTTGGGAGGGGGAGAAATGGGGAAGAGGGGAAGATGAGAAGATGAGAAGATGAGAAGATGAGAATAATCATTTGCCTGAAAGGACACGGAGTAGGGGCGAATCGCGATTCGCCCGTCAAGGGTTCGAATAAATCATTTGCCCGAAAGGACACAGAGCGCAGGGGCGAATGGCTATTCGCCTGTTCGGAGTTCGGGGTGTAAGAGTTCGGAGTATGGGAATATCCAACAAGGAACACCCATTTGTGATTTTTGAAGATCGCGAAGAATCGTGTCTCAACAATATATATCGATCAATATTGTCATCTTCTTCAAGCCCGTCAGGGGTTCAATAACAGTAAAGGAGCCTGACACTCACCCCCCAACCCTGAAGGGGTGAATAAGGGAAGGAAAGCCGAAGAGGAGGTTAAGAGGTTTAGAAGTTTAGAGGTTTAGTCAGTGGAATAATTTTTTTCACATCAAGCTATTATAATCTCCGAAGCCTTGGCGCAGGAGAGCCTGCCATAAACCTATCAACCTATAAACCCATCAACTCATTTTTAATCCCCGACGTGTCCTTCGAAGCTCCGACGTATCGGAGCGAAGAAGGAAGCCCAACCAGGGCACAGGAGATCAACCCAAATAGGGCAAAAGTCCCCGCTATTTTGACTTATAACCCGCTCATTATAACATTTATTCGTTTTTTTTCTTGGCGGCTTGTAAATTATCATGTAATTTCACCTTTAACCGGAGAAAATCAAGATGTTAGACCAAAAAGATAAGATCATACTGAAGATCTTGCAGAACAACGCAAGGACCTCCAACGCGGAGATCGCCCGCCACATGGGCATGACCGCTTCCGCGATCTACGAACGCGTGAAAAAACTCGAAAAGGCCGGCATTGTAAAGGATTACGAAGCCCGCCTTGAACCCTCGGTGCTGGGGCTGAATTTACTGGCCTTTGTGCTGATATCCCTTTATGACCTGACGAAAATGCGTGCAACGGGCAAAGAACTCGCGCAGTTCGACAAAATCCAGGAACTCCATTACATCGCCGGCAAAGGCTCCATCCTGGCAAAGGTTCGCACCTCGGGGACCGAAGATCTTGAAATGCTGCTGGACAGCATCAATCTCATCGAAAATGTCAAGATGACCGAGTCGACCATTGTGCTCAAGACCGAAAAAGAAACATCGGCCTTATACGTAGAATAAAAAATAAAAAGGAATTCACGATGAAACGAATTGTTATTGCAGTATTGTTGACCCTGTTTTTTGCAGCCTTCGCGCTGGCGGCGGTCAAGACCGCCGAACTCCCGGTAAATCATCAAAGCCGGGTCGAACGCGTTATCAAGGACAAAGGCAACGAGATCTATCACAACGCCCTTTCAAAAACAGCTGCAACTTCCGCATCCGCCGTTTACGATCCGGAATTTACGGCTGTTTTGATCGATTCAAGCAAGAACGGCTTTGGCATGGTCTCCGGGGTCACCAACCCGATCTCCCACAGCGGGAACACCTTCGTTATGGCCTACCGCCAGTGGGTCGGGATCTCGGGTTCCGCCGGCGCGGTCGGCATGGCCTACAGTCTGGACAAGGGCGAGACCTGGACCAATCAGAGCAATCTGAATGCCACGTCCCCCGGCATCCTTGAGGCGCGCTATCCTTCCGCCATCGGCGCCGGGACCTATCCCTTTATCGCCTGGTCGGAATACGTCGGCATCAGCTCGGGACTTGAGAGCGACGCAAAGCCGCTCTTCGTTCTGGATCAGCTGGGCTTCGGCGGCGGGTACCTCACCTCTCCGCAGGTGATCGGCAGCAACTCAACCAATCCGGAAGGCCTCTGGATGGGCTGCCCCGATTATTCCCAGGAAGCGAACGGGACCGGGCATATCAACATGACCTTCACCACCTGGCGCGAGTTCAACAGCAACGACGTCAGCAGCCACAACATCTACCTGTTCCGCTCAACGGATATCAGCTTCGGCAATATCACGTTCTCGGGCGCGGAAAAGGTCCTCGATGCGGTCACGTATTTTGAGGAAGGTTCCAGCAGCGGCACCACGACCTCCGACGCGCTGATCTCGGTCAACAACAGCGGTACCGGCTATCTCGCCAATGTGGCCTACTGGAACCCGACCTATGACGCGCTCGTGGAAGCGAACGACTATCACACCTTCAAATTCCGCAAAACGACCGATTACGGTACGACCTGGAGCACAAGCTCCTTTGACAGCGACGTACCTTACTACTATATTCCCGACGACGTGTTCGACGACAACATCTTTGACGTCTACCTTCCGAGCCAGCAGTTCGAAGTGGTCTACGGCGTCGACACGGTCATCGTGGACGCCCTGACCGGCACCGAAGACGCCGTGCTTGACACGCTGAATTATCCGGGACTGTTCATGGGCTATGACAATGACATGATCGTCGATGCGAACGGCGGGGTCCATTTCATGTGCCTCGTGATCCCGGAATCGGAACAGGAAGGCTATATTATGCCGACCGTTCATGAAGGCTGCGGTTTCTATCACCTCTACTGCGCCGATCCTGCCTCCGCAAGCGCCGAATGGGAAGTCTCGTTCGTGACCAGCATGCAGAACACCTGGCGCTTTACTTACGGGAAAAGCGGCACGGGATGGCAGAGCTTTTTCCCGGCGATGGCGACCTCCACCGAGAACCCGGATATCCTTTATGCGGTCTATCCCAAAGGCGACATCTATAAAGAATACAGTGCGGCGGAAGACGACACCCTTCTGTACATGAGAAGCTACGACGTTTTTGTCCGGCGCTCTCTCGATGCCGGCGCAACCTGGCAGACGGAGATCAACGTGACGAATACGCCGGGTTTCGACGAACTGAACGCACATGCCGATCCCGATGCGACCGACGATCATGTGTACATCATCTATCAGGTTCCGGACTATTCCGTCCACACCGTGGATGCCGACACCTCGGACGCCGTGCCGGAAGATTACAAGAACCGCATCTATTTTATGGATGTGACCTACGATCTGACGGGCATCGAAAACGTCGCGGACGTTCCGGCTTCCTTTGAACTTGAGCAGAATTATCCGAACCCCTTCAACCCGGTCACGACGATCGCGTTTGACATTCATGAGGCCGGCGAATACCGCATGGACGTGTTCAACGTACTGGGTCAGAACATTCACACCCTGTTCAACGGACAAAAGGACGCGGGCCGCTATGAAATTGAACTTGACGGTTCACGCATGTCCTCCGGAATTTATTTCTACTCGCTGACGGGAAAAGGGCTTTCGCTTACCAAGAAATCCGTTCTGTTAAAATAAAGCCGTTAATCAACCTGCAGGTGCCCCCGCCCTTCGGTCGGGGGCGCCTGTGTCCTAAGGGGATTGTATGAAAAAAGGTTATATCCTTTTAGCAGTTTATCTAACTTTATTTACCTTTGCCTTTGGCGATATCGTAGGCTCCATCAGGGGTACGGTCGTTGCGGCGGAAACGAACGATCCGCTGATGGGGGTCAACATCCTGGTGGAAGACACCCGGATGGGCGCCTTTACTGACCTCACGGGTTACTACAATGTTATCAACCTTCCGGTCGGGGAATATACCGTCACCTACATGATGATCGGGTATAAAAAGGTCATTCAGCGCAATGTCCGCGTCATCCGGGACCAGTCCACCATTATCAATGTCCGTATGGAGGTGGAGGCGGTGCAGGGCGAGGTCGTGGAAGTGATCGCGGAACGGCCTTCCGTTGAAAAGGACGTCGTCGGACGCAAGGTGACCATGGAGACCGAACAGGTGATCAACCTGCCGGTCCGCGACATGACCGAGGTGTATACCCTGCAGTCGGGCATTATCGAGATCAAAACGGCCGACCTCGGCATTCCCGGTTTTGAAGAGCGCGGGATCGAGCAGATCCACGTGCGCGGCGGCCGCGCCAACGAGACCGGCTTCATGATCGACGGCATGTACATTGAAAACCCCATCTACGGCGGAAAGGGCAAGGGCACGCGGCTGAACCAGTTCGCCGTTGCGCAGGTCGACTTTCAAACGGGTTTCTTTAACTCGGAATACGGCGATGCGATGTCCGGCATGATCAATACGGTCACCCGTACCGGTCCGGAAAAGCTCACCGGCATGCTGCGTTACGAACTCAGCAATTTCGGCGGGATATCCTCCGATCAGGATCAGCTGCGCGACTTTTCGAAGATCGCCGGCGGTTTCGGCGGACCGCTGTTTACCAAGAACATCCGCTGGTGGACCAGTTTTGACATGACCAAACAGGCTTACGGTGTCTATAAGTTCGACGATCTTGCCTTTGACATGAACGATCCGCTGAGCGACTACAATACCGACAACCATATCAACCCTCTCGACACCGTATCGGGATGGCGCAGCTTCGGCTTTGACAACACCTTTGATATTTTCAGCAAAATGACCTTCCTGGTTTCTCCGAAGATCCGCCTCAACCTGTCCCACTGGTATGTGAACTCGAACTATAAAGCCTTCGATCCCGCCTATATATTCTATGATCTCGGCAAGAACGAAGTGGAAAAGATATCTAAACGTTATGCCGTGGAATGGCGGCATCAGATCGACGATAAGACCTATTACACGCTCAATTATTCCGACTTCACCCAGGAAATGACCATGGGCGTCCGCAATTACGACACCGACGGCGACGGCTATCCCGACTGGGTGGAACAGCGCTACTGGGCGGATTTTTACGACAGCACCAAAGTCCCCTACATGGATGACGGCTCGGGCAGGAACATTCCTCTGGAATACGTGATCTCTGGAACGGATACGATCTGGAACCGGGGTGACGAACTGACGGACTGGCTCACCGCCGAGCAATACAATCAACCCTATGTGGTCTATCCTTTTATCGACGAGGACATGATCATCAAATATCAGAACAGCCCGAACCTCTACAATTACGCGGGGGAATTTTATTATACCGGCGCGGACCGGTACTACCATTACACTAAGTCGCGGACACGGGAATTGCGCGTTGACGTGACCTCCCAGGTCGGACGCTACAATCAGATCAAGGGCGGCGTGGATTACAAAACGCACCAGATCACCTTCGACGAAGTCCAGCTTCCCTGGCTCTCGACGCCCTATACCGAAAATTATTACCGCGTGCCGCAGGAATTTTCCGGCTATATCCAGGACAAGATCGAATATCCCTGGATGGTCATCAATGCCGGCCTGCGTTTTGACGCCGCGAACTCGAACGACTCCATGTGGGCGGATCCCCGCGTTCCGGAGGCGACCCTGTATCCCACGACCTGGGAATTCCTCTGGAGCCCTCGCCTGGGATTTTCGCACGTGATCACGGACCGTTCCACCTTTACCTTCGGCTACGGGATCTATTACCAGAACCCGACCTACCGCGACATTTACAACAACATCGACGAACGCGACAATCTGGATGAATTCTTCAACACCCCCCTTCCGCTGGTCGGGAACCCCTCCGTGAGCGCGCAGAAAGTAACGAGCTATGAATTCGGCCTGAACACCGAGATCCTCAGAGAGTATGTGCTGGGGATCGTCGGCTGGTCAAAAGATTACAGCAACATGAACTCGACCGAACAGGTGCGCGTGGGGTCGGTGACCTATACGACTTTTGTGAACTACGATTACGGTTCCGCACGCGGCCTTGACCTGATCTTTGAAAAACGCCGCGGCAAGTTCTTTACCGGGAACCTGCAGTACACCTATTCCGTCGCCATGGGCAACCGCTCGGATCCCTGGGAAGGCTACCGGAACGGAGAAAATCCGCTGACCATGCCCAAGAACGAGGTGCTTCAGGATTACGACCGCACCCACGATTTCAGCGCGCAGCTCACCTTCCGGGTCCCCAAAGGCTACGGCATCCCGGTCGGGAATTACAATCTGTTCCAGAACACCATGACCAACCTGACCTTTGTCGCGATCTCCGGGGCGCCCTATACGCCCATTCTGCCGAACGATCAGGCGGGTCCCCAGAACAGCGAGCGCATGCCGGCGTATTACACGACAAACCTTGCTTTCAGAAAATATATCGACGTGATCGGGAAAAGCCGCGTTGTGCTGGGCTTCGTCTGCACCAACCTGTTCAACCGCAAGAACGCCCTCTATGTCTATCCCAGAACGGGCGATCCGGACAATCCCGGCGGCGTGGATGCGGGATACATCCAGCAGGGGCTCAGGAGCAGCAGTTTCTATGACAGACCGTGGTATTACGACGACTACCGGAGCATCGACCTTTTCTTTGAAGTTGAGTTTTAAGGAGTTATTTCATGAAATATATTCACCGCATAGGATGTTTGCTGCTGCCCGTGGTGCTGATGGCGATCCCGCTGGACGTGAAATACGGAACGCATTTCCAAAAAGCATCTGCCAACCCGATCTATGAACGCGCCAAAAGCTATGCCGATCAGGGCAAGTTCAAGACCGCGATCCTCAATTACGGAAATTTTGTCGACCACTGGCAGGGCGATGTCGCCGGCGCCTGGGGGGACTATCAGTACCTGGCGAATGTGTCCTTTATGCTCGGCGTCCCCGGCAAGGACAAGAGCGGGAACAATTATCCCTGGGCGATGCGGCCCCATCCGACAAACGCCGATGAGATCATTTACTGGGGCCCGTCCGTATCGGAATCCTGGCTGGACCGGACGAACAACCAGATCAATACCGACTGGGATGTCGTTCTGGGCTCCAAGGGAAAGACCTTTTCCGGCGACATTACCGCCGGCGATTACGCCGCCCCCACCTGGACCGACGAGAACGACACCTGGCCGCTGCTGGCTACCTCGATCGCCCCGGAATCCTGGCCGCTGCGCGAAAATGATCTTGGCGACGAAGAGCGCTACTGGCCGGGCTGGTTCGCAACCGATACCGACCCCTCTTCTCCAACCTATATGAAAACCGTCGACGGACGCTTTACCTCCGACGTGGACATCTACCTGGAATTCGACGACAGCTATGCCGACCGCGAACCGGTGTCCGCTTATAGCGGCTATCCGACCGGCTCCCGCGTATACGCCACCGTCCATTCCTACGGCCGCGCCTATGCCGAAGACATTATGTTCGTGACCATGAAAGTCGTGAATGAAAGCGACAAGTACGGCCTGAACAACGGGCTCGGCTATGATTACGAAGGCGCCTACTTCGGCTTTTATTTCGACGCCGACATGTTCAGCGCCTATTATTACGGCGGCAACCGCCCCTGCAACACCAACGACGGCGACATGATGGGGTACAACGCCACCTATGACTACGCCTATATTTACGATCTGGACCAGAAAGAATGCAGCGGCGCCTACAAGGTCGACGCCTTTGTCGCGGTCAAGCTCCTGGATACGCCGCGCGCCAGCGACACCGTCTGGGTCACGGAAACGAACTACATCGCACCCGGCGATGAACTCGGACTGACCGACTGGCACTGGTTCGACTGGTACAACCGCCCGGGCGTCGTGAACAAGGAAGGTTCCGGCGGACCCTTTATCGGGGACGGGTCCACGCCCGAATCGCCCAAGAAAGAACAGCTGATGTATCAGCTCATGTCCGGCGATACGACCGGACTGACGGATAAAGAGGACACCTGGTTCTTCCACGCGAACAACAGCGGAAGATTGAATCCGCATCTGGACAGCATGGAAGGGCTGATGACTGCCTTTCCGAACGGGCTGGACTGCGTCTGCATGATGTCGTCCGGTCCCTTTGACTTCGGGGTGGGCGATACCGCGATGTTCTCCTTTGCGGTCATTATGGGCGAAGACATTCCCGACCTGAACCGGAACGCCAACATGGCCCAGATCATGTACGACCTGCGATACCAGGGCTTCTCGGCCCCGCAGGCGCCCACCGTTTCCGCGATCACCGAATGGGATCCCGAAACGGAAAAAGCCGTTGTGCGCGTGATGTGGGACGATGCCGCGGAAAGCTCGCGCGATATCGTGACCGGTTACGCCGATTTTGAAGGTTATCGCCTCTACAAATCCACCAACGGCGGACAAACCTGGGGAGAACCGCTCTATGATGTCAATCAGACCCAGGTGGGTTACCACCCGCTCGCGCAATATGACCTTTCCTACAGTGAAGATATGGCCCGCTACGGACGGGACGTCTCCGGCCCGGACCCGATGGCGCCCTGGATCGACCTGGGCAAAAACACCGGACTGCAGCACGAGTACGTCGACAACGACGTCCAGATCGGAAAAGAATACACCTACTCCGTAACGGCTTACGATATCGGGATCGAACCCGGCTTTACCGTCGAAATGACCAGCGAAGAGATCATCGACCCGCTCTCCGGCATCACCTATGAAGTGATCCGCTATGACACGACCTGGTCCAATACCAACGTGGACGATCAGTGGTCGGCCTATTCCCTCGAAAGCCTGGAGAACCCGAAGGGAACCACCCCGCTTTCGCCCCAGTTCGTCCGGATCACGCCCTCGCGCTACCCCATCGACATGAAAGCCAGCATCGACCTGGTTCCCGGACCCAATACGGTCGGGAACACCGAAACCGCGATCCGGATCGCGGACCCCGCAAAGGTCACGACCCATCAATACAAGATCAAGGTCAAGGCCGGCTCCGCCTTTATGACCTACGGTCCCTACATCAAGAACCCGAAATATACCGTGATCGACCTGACGGACGGCGATACGCTGATCCATGAACATTCGAACAACGACATCGACCCCAACGTCACCACGCGCTACCGCCCGATCTTTGACGGGCTTCAGGTCGTTTTCGAGAACATCGAGCGCGCCGCCCTGAAGGACGTCGTTTGGGCCTCTGACCAAAAATACATCTCGACCACGCCGCGTTCCACGCTGCCCTATCCGCCCTCGGCCGATTATGCCATCATTTTCGGAGCCGCGGACGAGGTGCTCGACACCGCGTTCTGGAACAACCCCCTGACGACACAGCCGGTGCCCTTTAAGGCGATCCGGCTCGCGACCGGAGAACGGGTCCCCCTTCTGGTGCTGGAAGAGTCCATCAGCCGGGACGATACCCTGAATTTCAAGGACGATATCGCCTTTTATGAAACGAACGTCCCCGGGCGGCCCCCGACCCAGACCGTTCCGACCTGGATGTTCGAATTTACCTGGGACACGCTGCTGCTTTCCCCGAAAGGCTATCCCTTCACGCCGGGTGACACCCTCTACTTCCACACCGTCAAGCCCTTGCATAACGGCGATGAATTCACCTTTACCGCCGCGGATTTCAGGGAGGAGGTCGTGCTGTCGGAAGACGATCTTTCCAGGATCAAGGTGGTGCCGAACCCCTACATGGTCTCGGCCCAGTGGGAGCAAAGCCAGTACACCAAGAAATTGCTGTTCACAAATTTGCCTTCGGAATGTACGATCACCATCTTCACCCTCACCGGCGAATATGTCAATTCCGTGGTCCACGACAACCCCTATGACGACTCCGAAGCCTGGGATCTGACCACCGTCAACCGCCAGGAAGTCGCGCCGGGACTCTATGTTTTTGCCGTAGAACTGCCGGACGGAAAGAAACACATCGGCAAATTTGCCATTATTCGATAAAGGAGAGCGCAGATGAATTGCTTGAAGCGTTCATTCATCATAAGTTTGATCCTCTTGTTCATGGTTCCGGCAGCCGCCCAGAACGTGGATATCCCGGAAGATATTTCCAAGGTAGCGACCCGTGCCTGCCAGTTCCTGAAACTGGAGGTCGGTGCGGAAGCGGCTGCGCTGGGAGGCGCCTATGTGGCGGGCGTGGATGATCTGTCCGCCCTGTTCTGGAATCCGGCGGGACTGTCCCATATTTCCGGTTCCTCGTTTTACGGGACCTACACCTCGTTATATGCGGGTATTCAGCACGGTTACGTTGCCTACGGAATGCCCCTCGGACGTTCGGACTACCTCGGCGTATCCGTAACCTACCTCAATTCGGGTGAAATGGAAGTTACGACCCTTGAATATCCCGAGGGATCCGGGGAGATCTTCACCGTCAGCGATCTGGCGGTCGGACTTTCCTATTCCCGGAAGCTGACCGACCGGCTCAGCGTGGGTGCTACGGTAAAATTCGTCAATGAAACCATCTGGCGGGAATCCGCCTCCACCTTCGGCTTTGATATCGGCTCGCAGTTCGACACCGGCATCAAGGGCGTCAAGCTGGGAATGGCCATCACCAACTTCAGCACGAAATTCAAGTTTGACGGCCCCGACCTGAACATTGACGTGGATACCGACCCGACCTACCAGGGAAATCCCGACACCGAAGCGCGCCTGAACACCCTGGAATGGTCGCTGCCGCTGGTCTTCCGCATGGGCATCATGGTCGATCTCCTGGGTCCGCAAAGCGAGATCATCGCGAACCGCGACCACCGCGTCACGGTTTCCTTTGACGCCAACGACCCCCTGGATCATTTTCTGCGCTTCAACACCGGGGTCGAATATGCTTTCCGCGAAACTCTTGCCCTGCGGGCGGGGTATCACATGAATTACGATCAGGCGGGTTTTTCCGCCGGAATGGGTCTGGACCTAAATCTTAGCGGTATGCCTTTGAATATCGATTATGCCATCGTAAATTACGGAGTTCTGGGATTTGTAAATCAGGTAAGTATCCAAGTAGGAATATAAATAAAAACAAAAAAGAAACTTGAGAAAGGAGTACTCACATGAAACGTGTAGTTGCTTTGTTATTGATCGCCGGTGTTGCGCTGTTCGCAGCAACGGCGCCTCAAGGTCTTAATGTAAACGCGGGTGAACCCCGGTCAAAATTGCCGCAGGCTGAAATTCAGATTGCGCCACTTCAGATCGAAGGAAGCCCGGTACGGACCCTGGATGTCAACAGGATGAAAGCGCCCGCGCTCGCCGTTGACACCACCGCCGTTACGATCGTTTACCTGGAAGACTTTGAAGGCGGAGCGCCCGGATGGACGCAGTTTGACGGCACGGCGCCGGATCCTCTTGCCGAATGGCATCTGGATGATATGTGGGCCACAGGCGACTCCCTGTGGTGGTGCGGCGATTACGCCATCGGCGGATACCACAGCAATTGGTATGTCGCCCTTGAAACGCCCGAAGTGATCTTGAGCCCCGGCGACTCCACCCTGTCGTTCCTGCTTGATCTCAACTGTGAAGGCCCCGGCGGCGAACCCACGGGTTACGACGGCTGGGACGGCGGAAACGTACAGATCACCAACGACGACGGCGAGACCTGGACAATCCTGACACCTACCGGTGTTCCTTACAATTGTACAAGCCTCTATTCCTTCGGATATGTTCAAAATCTGGGTCCGGGCATCCCCGGCTGGGGCGGCGAACAGTACGGTTATGCCGAAGTGGATCTTGCGGATTATATCGGGGATACGGTAAAAGTCCGCTTTGTCTTCAGCTCGGATGGCGGATACGATTCAAATGACGATCCGGAAATGTACGGCATGCTGATCGACTCGATCGACGTCGCCGGCGACGCCGTGTTCAACGGCAGCGTAACCGACGGATTGATCTCCTATTCCCTGAATTCGGCACACGGCGCGTTCTGGACGGTGTATGAAACCGCCGATTCCATTCCTTCGCCGACCCATGTCGCCCGCAACTATGACGGCGATTCAACCTTTGCCGTTCTGCTCGAAGATTATTTTGTCTCGCCCTCGATCGTTCTGCCGAACGAAGCGGCGACCCTGATCTACTGCAATTTCGAATTCCTGGCTGACTTCGGCGACGAGACCGGAACATTCCCGGATGTCGATTTCTGGCGTCTTGAGGTATCTCCGGACGACGGGATCACCTGGAATGCGATCTCGAATCCCACCGGAAATCCCGCATTGCCGAATTACGTTTACAGCCAGCGCATCGGCTCCTGGTACGATTTCCAGTATGCTTACGGAGAGACCTGCGACCTGACCCCCTTTGCGGGCAGAACGGTCAAATTCCGCTTCTACTTCCACAGCGACGAGGACGCCCCGGTCGGCAAGGGCCTCATGATCGACGACTTTGTCGTCTATTCGCAGCCGGACCTTCCGGTCCCGACAGGCGTTGCGGTCGCCATGAACGTCGACGGCAATGTGCTGGTAAGCTGGAACAACATGGACGGCACCTATCAGCTTCCGAAAGAATTTATGGCGACCACGCCCGAATCGGAAACTGCCGGCATCTATTACGGTCCCGCCCGCGCGTTCTTTGGGATTACGGACCAGACCGGATTCGGCCTGGGCCAGGAATATAACACCGACGGGAAAGACATTACCTTTACCAGTCTCGACTATGCCCTCTATAACATGAATCCTTACGGGGACAGCATCAGCGTGGCCCTGTTCGGCGTTGACAGTGTGTCGCACGTGCTGTACTGGAGCGATACCTTTGTTCCGGACACGCTCAGCACGATCCAGAACCTGGACATCAGCGCGGAAGATATCACCTGGAACGGAAAATTCCGCGTATTTGTCTTCTGGGAATCTTCCGCCAGCTTCCCAATTTGCTATTTGGATGACGGCACCGGAGTCAAGATCTATTATCCGGGAGTCGGTTTCTACTCGTCCAGCGCCACTACCCCCTTCGGCGCAAGCGGATACGGGGAGGTCACCTACAGCGGCCTAGAATACAACGTATACCGCCGCGTAACGACGGAATCGACGCTGTCTCTGCTTGAGAGCAACCTGACGACGACCAGTTTTGTCGACGAAACGGCAAACCCGCTGACGGAATACGAATACTATGTCGTGACCGTGACCGGCAACTTCGAAAGTCAGCTGAGCGACGGCGCCAGTATTTTTGTCACGCCGTCCGATGTTGACGAAGTGGCGCAGGATGACGGCGAGATCGACGATTACCTGGAACTCGGCATGGACACCATCGTGGTGGTCAAATACACACCGCCCTCCTATCCGGCAAAGCTGGAAGCCTTGCGCTTCTTCGGCGCCTGGGAAGGCGACGTATACAAGATCAAGGTATACAAGGATGACAACGGCATGCCCGGCGCAAGCTGGCTGCTGATCGAACCTCCGGTAACCTGCATCGAGGGCTGGAACACCTTTAAATTCGTCAATCCGCTGACGGTCGGCGGGAGCGGCATCGTTCTCGAAGAAGGCCAAAGCGTCTGGATCGGCGTTAAAGGCGCCACCCCCGGCGAATGGCCCGCATGGCTCGGTATGGATATGGACGGCTTCTCCGGCCTGACGACCATTCAGCTCCCGGGCGGCGGCTGGAGTTCCATCGCTCCGATCAAACGCGGCAATCCCATGATCCGCGGTTATTTTGATACGGACATTGACCTGACAGCAACGGAAGAAGCCGTACCGGCGACCTATACGCTGGCACAGAACTATCCGAACCCCTTCAACCCGGCAACGACCATTCACTTTGAATTGAAAGAAGCCGGAATGACCAAGCTGGAGGTATTTGATATCACCGGCCGTCATGTCCGTACCCTTGTCAGTTCAACCATGGAAGCCGGATCCTATGACCTGAGATTCGATGCTTCGGCATTGTCAAGCGGTGTGTATTTCTATCGCATGACCTCGGGTGATTTTACGGCCATCAGGAAAATGTCACTGGTCAAATAACAAGACCTGACATGAAGATAAAAAATCCTCCGCCGTCCGGCGGAGGGTTTTTTTATGACGCCGGAAAAATTTTGAAACACCCCGTAAGGTTTTGATAAAAAATACTGCCCGGTGCTTAAGCGTTCACCGGGCCCGAACAGCTTTTCCGCTTGTTTTATTTCATTGAAAATCCTATCATTACAGGTAAAATAACAGGCGGAAATACATGAAAAGAATTTTTATTGTCCTTGTCCTTCTTTCGGCCGCCGCGCTGAGTTCTGCCGCGGGTCCCTCGTATTATGAAGATCATATTTTATTCTCACTGCACAAGGATGAAGCCCCCCTGACGCGGCAGGCCTGCGAAACGCTGGAAACGCCGTATCCCGCCCTGAACGCATATATTAAAAAACACGGGGTCGTCCGTATCGAGCCCTGGCTGCCGCGTGCACGGCCCGGCGACCGGGACGGAGACGTCTATCTCAACCGCATCTACCGCCTGGTCCTTAGCCGGAATACCGAAGCGTCGCTGATGATCATGGCGGAACTGGCAAATTCCGCGCCGGCGATCACCGGAGTCGAACGGGAACCGCTTATGAAAAAGTATGCCGTGCCGAACGATCCGAGCCTGGGAAACCAGTGGCATCTGTCGAAAGTCCAGGCCCGCCAGGCCTGGCAATTGTGGGACCTCGAGGGCGGCGAAACCCCCGGCGATCCGCAAATCGTGATCGCGGTCGTCGATGACGGCGTGGAATACACACACCCCGACCTGTGGAAGAATATCTGGATCAACCAGGACGAGATCCCGTCCGTCTACTTCTCCCTGATCGACGACACCTACGGCAACAGCGACGGATACGTAACGGCGGAAGAAGCCGTAAATTTCTGCGGGGATATCGACGGGAACGGCAAGACCGACCTCCGCGACGTGATCGCGGCCAACTCCCTGCTGGTTTCAAACACGGATACCGACGGGGACGGCTATAAGGACAATATCATCGGATGGGATACGGACGAGAGCTCGTCCGATAGCGACGACGACCGGGACCCGATGGTCACGGACAACAGCCACGGCACGCATGTGGCCGGACTGGCGGGTGCCGTGACGAACAACGGGATCGGGATCGCTTCGGTCGGATACAGTGTCAGCGTCATGCCCGTCAAAGCCACGGGCGATGCGGCGTCGGACAATATCAGCACCGGCTGGGACGGCATTCTCTATGCCGCCCATGCGGGCGCGGACATCATCAACTGCAGCTGGGGCGGTCCCGGCTACAGCTCCTACGCTCAGAACATCATCAATAGCGTCTACAACACCTACGGCGCGATCGTCGTGGCGGCCGCGGGCAACGGCGACGACAGCGGGAATCCCACGGATGAACCGCATTACCCTTCGGGATATCAAAACGTCGTCTCGGTGACGGCCCTCAATTCCTCGGACATTTTTTCCTGGGCGAATTACGGCGCCCCCGATCCTGCGAATAATTTTTACGGGGTCGATATTGCCGCACCCGGCGAATCCATCTATAGCACCTACCTGACAAAAGTCAATTCCTATGCCAGCCTCAGCGGGACGTCCATGGCGTCGCCGCTGGTCGCGTCCTGCCTGGGCTTGATCAAATCGGTGTATCCGGACAGCACGAACGACTGGCTCGTTTCCCGGCTTCTGGAGCATACCGACCCTATCGACGCGCTTAATCCCGATTACGCGGGTCAGCTCGGCAGCGGCAGGGTCAATATCCTGAAATCGCTGGTTTACGATACGTGGCCGAAAATATCTTACGTCAGTCATGCCGGGACCATCACCGGCGGCGACGCCGATTCCGTCCTGAACCCGGGAGAAAGCTTCCGCTTTCTGATCGAACTTAAGAACGACACCGGCTGGGCCGATGCCCAGAATGTTCAGGGGATCTTGCGGACCGCCCGGGAAGGGATCGTGATCCTTGACAGCACGGGCGCCTGGACGCAGATCCCGCAAAACACCGCAGCCCTCAACAGCGATGACGGATTTTCCGTCGCCTTCTCTGCGGATCTTCTGCCGGCAAATTACGCCTTTACGCTGGAGCTCACCGCCAACGCCTCCGGCGAATACCCCTATACGGTATCGATCCCGATACAGCTGTCCCTCTTTCTGGACCAGCAGGGATTCCCTTTTATCGCAAGCACTTCCGTGGAAGCGTCCCCCGTCTTTGCGGATATTGACGGCAACGGCACGCAGGAGATCATATTCGGCGATAAGAGCGGCATGCTGTATGTCGTGGACTACAGCGGTTCCGTGCTTCCGGGCTTTCCCGTTTCACTGGGAAGCCAGACCGGCGGCGTCGCCGTGGCGGATATCGACCGCGACGGTGTTCTGGAGATCGTCGCCACCCTCTTCGACCGGCAAGTCCGCGTCTATGATATCAACGGGCAGTTTGAATGGTCGCGCCGCATCGACGGATTTATTACGGCCATGCCGGCCATCGGGAATGTGGATGCAGATCCCGAGTATGAAGTGGTCTTCGGGGCTTATGACCAAAAATTATACGTGATGAACCACGACAGCAGCGATGTGTCCGGATTTCCCCGGAATATCGGAAAAAACATCCGGGGAGGGGTAGCTCTCGCCGATGTGAACGCCGACGGATACGATGAGATCGTTTACGGCGAATACGGCGGCCAGGTCAGCATCCTGGACGTTCAGGGCAATACGCTGAGCGGATGGCCCAAAACCACCTCGGGATCGATCAGCGGGGAACCCTGCGTGATCGTAACGGGGGATCATGACGCGATCATTCTCATCGGGAACGATCAGGGCGACATGTACGGCTACGACCTGAACGGCACGCAGCGTTTTATGATCGACGGATACGGCTCCATCAAGGCATCCCCGGCGCTGCTGCGCGAAGGCGACGCGATCTATGCGGCGTTCGGCGCAAGCTCGGGAGAACTCTATCTGATCGACGTCATGAACGGCACCCTGCTTCCGGACTGGCCGAAAACGATCGGACCGGTCTATCAGTCCCTTGCCTTTGCGGATGTAGTGAACGACACCGAAGAGACCCAGCAGGTCCTGGCCGTCGGGAATGACGGCCTGATCTACGCCTTTACGAAGCAAGGACAGAACGTTCCGGGTTTCCCCGTCAATATCCGCTATCTCTCCAAATCAAGCCTCGCATTCGCCGATATTGACAATGACGGCGACAATGAGATCATCTGCGGAACCTACTCCGGGATCTCCGTCATCGACCTGAAGGAAGGGCTCGGAGGATCGTACTGGCCGCTGCACCGCGGGAACAGGGAACGCAGCGGGGCTATCTTTACCATGGTGTCGGCGGTGAAAGAGACCGATCTGCCGGTCGAATTCGAGTTCGAACTGATCGGTAACGCCCCGAACCCCTTCAATCCGCTTACCATGATCAAATATACCGTCTCGGACAGCGCGCCCGTCGTGCTCCGCATCTATTCGCTGGACGGCAAACAGATCATGGAAAAAGAGATCCGGGAACCCTCTGCCGGAACGAACCTTATCCCCATCGACATGAGCGGGTTTTCAAGCGGATTGTATCTCTATTCCCTTGAGCACAACAAGGTCGTGAAAAAAGCAAAAATGATCTATCTGAAATAAACGCCCGCCGCCGCCGGCGCTTACTTTTGTCTTGCATAACAGGGTGAAACCTTTTATTATATCGGGCTTGAAATTCCGGGCGCTTAGCTCAGCTGGTTTAGAGCACCTGCCTTACAAGCAGGGGGTCGGGGGTTCGAATCCCTCAGCGCCCACCCCGAAAGAACCGCCCCCAAAGGGTGGTTCTTTGTTTTTCAGGAAAGGTTTTCCGGGAGCGACCGGCCGCTACCGCACAAGAGCGGCGGCACCGGGGACAGGGTCACTTCAGCACCGTCATTTTTTGCACCGCCCGACGGCGGCCGTCGACCTTCAGCAGGCACACATATACCCCGGAAGCCCGTCCGCCGGCATCCCAGTGGAACACATAGCCGCCGGGTTCGTAAAGACCGCGGCACAGGGTGCCGACCTTCGTTCCCCTGAGATCGTACAGGCACACCTCAACAAAGCCCGGCGCCGGCAGGGTCAGGGCGATATCGGTCCCGGGATTAAAGGGGTTGGGCGCTGCCCTCAGCGAATACTGCGCCGGCAGCGGAAGCTGCAGCGACGTCGGCACCACCGGCAGGGAAAGGCTGTCCAGCCGTCCGATGTTGTTTGCGTTGTCGATGCCGGACAGGCGGTAATGGTAGGTCAGTCCGGCCGAGACCGCCGTGTCGGTATAGGCATATTCCGTCAGGGTGGTCACGGTGCCTTGGCCGAGAAGAGCATCGTTGTGAAGATAGT
>CALMFL010000066.1 GCA_937862595.1 uncultured Fidelibacterota bacterium | reverse complement strand
ACCGGGCATGTCGACGACATAGACCTTCGAGGCTTTGAGGGGTGCGGGAAGCGGATAGTCGGGGATCGTGACGTCTTTGGCCGCCCAGCGGGACTCAAGTCCCTTCAGGGCCTTTTTGACCCGGGGCAGCGTGACGGCGCCGACCACTTCGAAAGAGGTAACGGAGGGTGAGAAATTCTTTTCATAGAAGGCTTTCAGGTCCTCCATCCCGATGCTTTCGATCGAGGCTTCGGTGCCGGCGACCGGAATGCTGAAAATATGGTCATCGCCGTAGAGAAGTTTGCTGAACGCCTCGCCGGCGACGCTGTTGGCGTTGGCCTTTGAACGTTTGATCGCATTGACGGTCCGCGTCTTGGCCAGCTCGAACTGCTCTTCGTCCCAGCGGGGTTCGAGCAGCATTTCTTCGGCAAGCGCAAGGCTTTTCTCGAAATTGCGCGCGAGGCAGCTCACCGCCAGGACAATGCTTTCGCGGCCGGTGTACATGCGGATGCTGGCGCCCAGAAGGTCGATCTCTTCTTCCAGTTCTTCCGGCGTTTTGTTTTTGGTGCCTTCGGACATGGCATCCGTGATCAGGTTGGCGACCCCGGGCTTGTCGAAGGTATCCAGAAGATGGCCCCCGCGAAGAATGATCTCGTAGGAGACCAGGGGAAGTTCGTCATGGGTAATGCCGTAGATCTTTATCCCGTTGTCGAGCTTGCCCGTCCAGACTTCGGGCAGATTGATGTCCGGCATCGGCCCTTTCGCGGGTTCCGCCGAACGGTCGAGCGCCGAAGGGGTTTTCATGACGGGTTCGTCGCTCGCGGCGGCCTGCTGCACCTCGCCCGCTTCGCTGATGTCCTCTTCCACGATGTCCGCTTTCACGGATCCCGCGACGATCTTGTCGAGCTCGCCCTTGGGCACAAAGCTGGTCGCGACATAGGGCTTGTCCTTGATATAGGTCTCGTAGACCCGCAGAACGTCTTCTTTGCTGACGGACTGCAGTTTTTCGAGATCGGTCACGAGGAAACCGGGATCGTTGACAAAGGTGTTGTACATCGCCAGATTGAACGATTTGTCGATCAGGCTGGTGATATTGTTGTAAAATCCGGTTTCAAGGCCGGCTTTGACGCGTTCGATATCGCGATCCGTAATGCCCTCCTCTTCAAAGCGTTTGAATCCTTCAAAGACGGCCGCTTCGGCGTCGTCGAGGTTTTCGCCGGCATTGACCGTCACGCGCACGTAGAATTCACCTGCAAGTTCTTTGGCGTAATTGTAGGCCTGCACGCCCGAGGTGAGATTTTTTTCCTTGACCAGCACCTTATAGAAGGGGGCTTTTTTCCCGACAGACAGCAACTGCGACAGATACCGGAGCGCGTAGGCGTCGTCGTTGTATTCCTCGACGCTCGGCCAGACCATGGTCAGCTGGGCGGCGCGGGCAAAATTGTCTTCATGATAGAATTTTTTTGTTTCCGGCAGGACGGCGGGTTCCGCTTTCAGGGGCTCGGGATCGCCGTGCGCCGTGATCTCGGCGAAATATTTTTCCACCAGCGCCTTGACTTCCGCAGGCTCGAAATCGCCGGCGATCACCAGGGTCGCATTGTTCGGACCGTAGTATTCGTTGTAGAATTTTTTAACGTCTCCGACGGTGGCGTTCATGATGTCATCGGCCTCGCCGATCACCTGCCAGTTGTAGGGATGGTTCTCGTGGTAGAGCGCCTTCCCGATCACATAGTCCCGGTGCCCGTAGGGGTTGTTGTCCACGCGCTGGCGTTTTTCGTTGACCACGACGTTCTGCTGATTGGTGAAGGCGGCGGGCGTGACGGTATTGATCATGTAGCCCATGCGGTCGGATTCCATCCAGAGCACCATTTCAAGCGCGTTCTTCGGAACGACCTCATAATAGATGGTCCCGTCCGTCCAGGTCCCGCCGTTCAGGGTGCCGCCGGCATCCTGGATCTTTTTGAAGAACTCGTCCTGGGGAATGTTTTCCGATTCCTGGAACAGCATATGTTCAAAAAGATGGGCAAACCCTGTCTTTCCGGGTTTTTCCCGGTTCGATCCCACGTGATACTGGATCGCCACCGCGGTGATCGGGTCGCTCTTATCCACATGCAGGATCACATCGAGGCCGTTCCCGAGCTCGTATTTTTCATACGGAACGGAGAGATCGGCCCGGTCGCATCCGGACAGCAGGAAAATGAGTCCGGCAACAAGTAAAAACAGGTTCTTTTTCATTTTAACTCCTAAAAATAATTCTTTCGGTAAACTTAGCGTTTTCATTCCCCGATTCAAAAAGCAAAATGCGTCATCCTCAGGGCGCGGCGTAGATGCGCACGGTCGTATCGCCCATGCGTTTGACCCTGGCGGCTTCCCAGCCTCCGCTGTCGGGGACCGTCCGGGTCGAATATTCAAGGATGAATCGCCCGGCATCCGTGAGATGTTCCCGGCAGGACTCGAAAAACGCGGGGGGAAGGACCAGCTCGTAGGGCGGGTCGGCCAGGATCAGGTCATAGCGGTCCGAATTCCTGTCGAAGCAGTTCAGGGCGTTCGCCCTGACGCAGAGCCAGGAACTCTTGGGAGCGTTAATGAGCGCAAGATTTTCCTTGATCAGTTTAAGGGAACGCAGATCGCTGTCGACAAAGGTGACATGGGCGGCATCATGCGAAAGCGCCTCGATCCCCAGCGCCCCGGTCCCGGAAAAGAGGTCAATGACACGACGTCCTTCAAGGCTTTGAAGGACGTTGAAGATATACTCTTTAACCTTGCCCGTTGTCGGGCGGATCGCATGTTTGGGATGATGGAGGTATAAGCCCCCGTAAAGTCCGCTGATAATTCTGGACATCACTTTCTTTCATAATAGACAAGGTCCAGCTCAAGAAGATTGGACTGATCCTCGGGATAATAGCTCGAGGCGACCTCTCTGACCACGCAGGCGGCGGGAATATCCTGGAGTTCCTGAAAGAACACCATCATGGAGGTACGGTCCCCGCTGACGCTGACATGGATCTGATGCTTCAGGATCATGTCGTCCAGCGTTTCGCTGCCCAGGATCTCCTGGGTGACGATCACTTCGGCGTTATTGGCGGCGAGGGTCAGATAGTCGTCAAACCACTCGACATCCAGGTCCCAGATCCGTTCGGGACGGTCTTCCCGTTTGAGCGGCGGGAGATCGCTGGTCAGCCGGATGCGGGTCTGTTCACCGACCGTTTCCGCTTCTCCGGCCGTGATCGAGGAGAACATGTCATTCTGTTCGATCACGTTCGAATAGGACTGGATCAGCATGGCATGGCGGGAGCTGACCACAATGCTCATGGAATCTTCCCGGACGACCAGTTTATCCAGGGTCATGCCGCCGGGGATGCGCGACCAGACGAATTCGGTCGCATAGATGTTGCGTTTGGAGAGCGCCAGGTCGTCCCGGATACGGTCAAAGACGGGCGGGCTTTCCACGATCTTCTCTTCCAGCTTTTCCTTGATGATCTGTTTCTCGATCGGCTTTTCGACCCTGATGATCTGCTGTTCGGCAGGTTTTGCCGCCGTTCCGCTGATATCTTTCGTCACGGCCGCTTCCTTAACCGGTGTTTTTGCGGGTGCGGGCGTTTCCGTGATGTAGACGACGTCCTTATCGTTCCGGTGCAGCCAGACGCGCTGCACTTTGTCCACGCCGCGGTGCCACAAACGCGTGACGTTTTTCCCGAAATGGGCAAAGAAATCTTTCGTTCCGTCGGGATTCGAGATGAACGCCCCGCCGATCAGGAATACCAGCAGCACTAAAATGAACA
>CALMFL010000065.1 GCA_937862595.1 uncultured Fidelibacterota bacterium | reverse complement strand
GGGATCACGCTGATGAAGGGGACCCGGAGCAACCCCGCGCTGGAATGTTTTTATCTGGATGTGGACCTGAACGATACGGCTATCGCCGTCCGGCCATACAGTGCCGCCTCCGGGAAAACCGTGAAAAGCTTTGCCGCGGATGTCAATTGCATTGCGGCCGTTAACGGCGGATATTTCGGCGGAAACATCCCGTATTCAACGGTTATTTATCCCGGCGAAGTCAAAGCGGTCAACGTGCCTGCAGTTACACGGAATTCACAATCCTACCCGGTCATCCGCAGCCTATTCTCGCTGAACACCGGATTCACGCCGCAGATAGACTGGGTCTATCATTTCGGCCAGACCCTGAATGACGTTTACCGTTTTGACGCTCCCATCGCTTATGCGTACAACGATCCCGCGCCGCGCCCGGCACCGATCCGCAGCGAAGGAACGCTGATGGACAGTCTGCTCGTCGCGATCGGCGGCGGTCCGGTCCTGGTCAGAGACAGCAGCATAAACATTACTTACAATGAAGAAGTGATGTGGGGGAGCGGGGTCGGACTTGATAACCGTGATCCCCGGACGGCGGTCGGCTATACTTCCGATGATCATATCATTCTTTTTGTCGCGGACGGAAGGCAAACCCACAGCGAGGGAGTCAGTCTGCCCGAAATGGCGGCCATTTTCCTTGAACTCGGATGCATCAGCGCACTGAACCTTGACGGAGGAGGGTCCACGCAAATGGCCGTTCCCGGGACGGACATTAACCGTCCTTCCGAACAGCGGGCCGTTCCGGCCATACTGGCGGTAACGCGCCGCGACAGCTGCAGGATGCCGGTTTCAGACGAATACAGTATCATTATCGATACCGGGGACAGGTGGGTTACCCGGAGCGGAAGCTGGTTCGCCTCCGCGAATGCAGGCTACTGGGGCGATACAAAAGCCATGCTCAGCGGCCGGGGCGACGGCAGTTCCCTCTGCAGATTTTATACCGCGCTCAACGAAACGGCGGTTTGCGATGTGTATGCCTGGTGGGTCGCGGATCCCAACCGCAGTTCCGAAACCCCCTTTGTCATCATTCATGAGAACGGACGGGATACGGTCCGGGCAAACCAGCAGCAGGGGCACGCTCAATGGAATCTTTTGGGGACTTACACGTTCTCTCAGAACGAGGAACATGCGGTGATCGTCAGCAACCTCGCGTCGACAGGCAATTATGTGGTCGCGGATGCGATTAAACTCAGCTCCGAAGCACCCCTTACCCTGATGGAGCCGACATCCGTGCAGCATGCGGAGCCCTGGAGCTGTGAGCTGCTTTCGGTTTATCCGAATCCTTTCAATTCACAGGCAAGCATCCGTTATTCGCTGGATGGCAATACGAACGTAAAACTTGAAGTATTTGATATACAGGGAAATAGAATAGACACACTTGTGGACGGAATTCAGGAGACGGGCAATTACCTTGTGGTCTTTAACGGATCGGAGTATCCGGCGGGAATTTATTTCTGCGCGTTGACACAGGGCGAATTTAAACATATAGAAAAGATCACTTTGCTTAAGTGATGAAAATTTAAAGCAGAAGGAGTAGACGATGAAAAAAGTCTTGATTCTCTTACTGACACTGCTCACGGCCTTTTCCGCGTTCGGTCAGATGACCACGCTATGGGAAAAGTCCGCGGCAACGTCAAGCCTGCCGGGGTGGTTCGACACCTCGCATCTGACCCGCGGTTTTGCCTACGGACAGGTGGACGGGCAGGACAGGTTGCTGGTCGTTTCACGAAACGGCGGCAATAAGCTCTATGTTCTCGATGCTGCGAACGGCGACTCTCTCACCGCGCTGGATCCCGCCGGGATCAGCGGCGGAACATATTATGTTTCCGATGCCGCGATCTCCGAGGACGGGGATATGTACGTTTGCAACCTTGCGATGAACACCACACTGAAAGTTTATAAGTGGGAAAAGGTGGACACAACGGCAAGCGTTGTGATCGAACATCCCTATACCGCCGGCCGCGTGGGGGAAAAAATGTCCGTGTACGGCTCAAAAGCCGATAATTCACTGACATTTTTCTTCGGCGACGCAAGCAACAATCGGATCCTCCGTTTTACGACGGCGGACAACGGCGCGACTTTTATAGCCGATACGATCGCGATCGACCAAAAAGGCGGAAGCGCCAGTGTGGCGCTTACCGACGGCGGAGCATTATACCACAATGCGGCGGGGGTTTATCTGAAACGTTATGACGGCGTTTCGTCTTCCGTTGTATCCGGGACCGTCTGCGGCACCGGTACGAACGCAACGGAATTTATTTTCAATGACGGTAAATCCGAGTATGTGACCACGTTCCAGTACGGAGCCGGCAATGAAAATGCCCGACTCTTAAAAGTTCCCGGAGGGGATCTTGCATTGGCTTCAACCTATTATCTGACCCCGACACTGGGTACAAACGGCAACGGGAACGGTGCCGGCGATGTTGCAGTCAAAGATAACGGCGACGGCACGTATACGGTCTTTGTTCTGGGAACGAACAACGGCCTCGGCGCCTACAAATTCCAGTTCCCGGTCCCGCCGATCGATCCGGTCAATATGGCCGGCGTCATGGAAGTCTGGGGCGGAACGTATCCTTTCTTCCTCGCCAGCGGGGATGCGGCACGCGGGATGGGGTATAACCCTGTCAGCGATCATCTTCTTCTCGCCTCACGGGCGGGCGGAGCCTATATATACGCATTGGACCCGCAAAACGGCGCAGTGCTTGACACCCTGGACATGACCGGCGTGACCGGCGGGTTTTACGGCATCTCGCTCATGAAGGTCGATGCGGCGGATGACGGCGTCATCTATGCCTGCAACCTGGCCAGCGGCGTTGATTTCAAGATCTATCGCTGGGCTGATGAAGCTTCGGTCCCGACCGTTGCGCTCGCCTTGCCCGTTACGTCACGTTTCGGTGACGTTTTTGAGGTTTCCGGATCGGGAACGGACACGAAGATCTATGCTTCCGCCCGCGGCGGGACCGAGATCAAGGTCTTCGGGACGGCCGACGGTGTGAATTTTACCGAGGTCCAGTCCATACCGATTTCAGCCGGTGCGGCAGACGGCGGTATTTCCGTGGCCGATGATGCCACGCTATGGGTCAACGCTGCCTGGAAAAACGCGGTAAAGATCGATACGGCCGGCACGGTGCTGGCTTCGACAAGCGTTCCCGATACCTATTATGGGAACGTACTTTATATGGAAGCGACGAACCGTTCAAAACTGCTCGCCGTCAATGCGAACCATAACGAAGGCAACCGGAGAAAAATAAAAGTCTACAATATTACCGAAGACGAAGTGAATCCCGTCCTCTGGGCGGAAGCCGAGATGGGGAATATTGAAAAGGCGAACGCAAACGTTGCCGGGAATATCAAATTCAAACAGAATGTAGACGGCACGATCACTCTTTACCAGATGGCGACGAACAATGCGATCGCGACCTGGACGCTTGAGGTGCCGGAATTTGTCGAAATAACGGCCATTGCGGATGTAAAAGCCGATCTTGACGGTGATTTCCGCCCCGACCTGGAGGATTCCGTCGTTACGGTCCGCGGGACGGTCTTTACGCCGAATTACACCTCTAAAACCAGCCTTTACATTCAGGATGGAACGGGTGGTGTAAATGTTTATTCCGCTTCTCTCACCAACGCATTTACAGCCGGAGATATCATTCA
>CALMFL010000064.1 GCA_937862595.1 uncultured Fidelibacterota bacterium | reverse complement strand
AATAATGATAAAGTCCTTGACAATGGTGAAAAGAAATTATACAATTAACAGTAAAATATAATAAAGTGGAAGGTATGTAATGAAGAAGATATTATCTATTATGACATTATTATTATTATTCGGTTGTTTTGAGCAGGAAAATGTTCCGCTTCCCAATTACCAGAATGTCAGTTTCACATTGCTGAAATCTTCAAGCATTGAAATATCCCGCGCCTCCTGCCGGGTTTCCGCAGAAGATATGGATACGTTAACGGCGGAGCTTACCGTTACCGAAACCATGATCAGCGGTCAGATAGCCCAAGTGCCGTTCGGCAACGACCGCACATTTGAGATATTCTGCTATGACAATGACCAGATGCTGAATTATTATGGTTCTGCAACAGCCGATATCAACAGCATTGCACCGGTGATCAATGTTATCCTGTATCCGGTTCAATCCTATGCAACGGTCACGATCAATGGCATATTCAGTAACGAAGGATCTTCAACTGAGGAAAAGGTCGTTTTTACGGCAAACTGGAGCGGAACCTATGATGTTTACATGATGGATCCGGACGGCGGCAATATCCGGCAGTTAACCTCATCCGAAGGGAATGACACGTACCCGCAGTTATCGCCTGACAGAAGCAAGGTCAGCTTCCAGCGTTCATACGGCAACGGTCCCCTGTGCTTTATCGTTGATGTTGAAACGCTGGAATTGGACACAGTCGACCTGAATGCTTATTCGGCGCAATGTGTGTCCTGGCACCCAAGTGAGAATTACCTTCTATTCCATTCAAACTACTATGGTACCTGCGATATTTTCAAATATGACTTAAGCACGGAAACCGTTACCCCCCTGATCGTCGATGATGTAACAAATTGGGTACCTGTCTCCTCGCCCGATGGTGAACATATATTGTTCTATTCAAAAATGAGTGATCAAAGCTTCAGGGCCTATATTGCCAATGCGGACGGAACCAATCCGGTGCTCATCAACCCCGAGGGTCATGCGGATGAACGCCTTCCCCATATGTGTCCGGCCGATACGAACCTGATCTTGTTTTCCGGCCGGAATTACAGTGTAACGTCGTATTCTCAATTTGGATTGTTCATTACGGACCGATCAACGGGAGATGTCTTTAACTTGATTTCGACAAGCGGAGTAAACGAATCCTGGCCGGACTGGTCACCCGATGGCAATCAGGTCATCTATGAGCGTAATTCCGGCGGCAATTACGGTATCTACATCATTAATCGGGACGGAACGGGAAATACGGCGCTGATCGACACCCCGGGAGGAAATGAAAAATATCCTCACTGGCGTTAACCATTGATTGCTTATTAATTAAATTAAAACAAACCCTGTTCTATTGACAGGGTTTTTCTTTATGGCAAAGGAATTCGCGAAGTGAAAAACACCACACCGCGGAATGGATCTATGCGCCAAATGCTGATCCTGTTTTATGGGTGCTTTATATTATAATCGCCACCTGATAAATTAAGGAAACGGAACCGCTAAGTTTTGAAATTCCGGGGGGGCGATGACGCCATCATTTCACTGCCGGGCAGAGGATGCCGACAGCAATGAAACGGGTACGGAACCTGAATATTTATTTATAGCAATAATAAAAGCGTTGGAATTGATTTCCGCTTCTCAGTATATTTTGCCGGGATAAGGTATTAACCATTCAATACGGCCGGGGCGAACTGCAGCGGAACACGGGTTTCCCGGCCAAGGATCCTGTGCGTTCTTTCGGACGCATGCGGGAGGGAACCATGAAACGATATATTGTCATTCTCAATCCGATTGCCGGAAAAGGGCACGCGGAAAAACGTATTCCCGAAATAGAGGCCTTCTTTCGTACGAACGGGCTGGAGTTCGAGATCGTGCTGACCGAACGGCCGGGCCATGCGATCCTTCTCGCGGAGCATTACGGGTCCGTCCCGGATGTCGTGGTGATCGCCGCGGGCGGGGACGGCACCTGCAATGAGATCATTAACGGACTGATGCTGGCGTCCGCAGGAACGGCCGGGGAAAAACCGGTTTTCGGCGTCCTGGCGATCGGACGCGGAAACGATTTTGCCTACGGCGCGGAGATCCCGACCGGGCTGGGGGAGGACCTGCTCCGGATTAGGGACGGACGTCCCCGCACGCTGGATGTCGGAGAAGTTAAGGGCGGGGATTATCCCAACGGCCGATTCTTCGGGAACGGGGTCGGCATCGGTTTTGATGCCATTGTGGGATTCGAGGCCGCGCATATGAACCATGTTCACGGGGGATCCGCCTATATCCTGGGCGCGCTGAAAACCCTGATCAAGTATCCCGCGGCACCCCGGCTTGAGATCGAAACATCCGAAGGAACGATCAGGATCGAACCCGCACTGGTCTCGATCATGAACGGCCGGCGTATGGGGGGCACCTTTTTCATGGCTCCGAACGGGATCATGAACGACGGCCTGTTCGACTACTGCATCACGAAACAGGGAAAGCGCGGCCAGCTGCTCAGCGCCATGATGGCCTACACCAAAGGGACCCAGGCCGGAAGAAGCGATACGCTGACAGGCAGGTCGGACCGCCTGGTCATCCATGCGGTTTCCGGGACCCTGGCCGTCCACGCGGACGGGGAGACCGTCTGCGAAGCGGGGACGCATCTGGAGATCTGCAATCACAAACATGCCCTTATGATCCTGGAATAAAGCACTCCCGGAAACGGGGCTTTTTTACTGAACCCTAAATCTTGTCCGCAATTATTTGGACCTTTTCATAACTATTTTTGAAAAAAATCGCTATATTGGTCTTTAATAAAATAAGTTGCCGAACAAAACCAAAGCAAAATCATGAGAAAACAAGAAAAACGTTCAGTCGATCATCGCGTTTCCAACATGAAATCCGCCGCCCCCGCCACGGTCCTTGTCCTTTTCCTCCTGCTGCTCGCGCCGCTCCGGGCCGGCACCGTCCAGGACAGCCTGCTTCAGGCAATTCAGAAATACCATGGCATAAGCCGGATAGACGCCCGCCTGGAACTGGCGTTTTCCCTCCGTAAAACGGACCATGAGGGATCGGTCCTTCAGTCCCGCGCCGCCTACGCGGAAGCATCAAAACTGGACGACAGCGACCGCCGGGCAAAGGCCCTGTATTACCTTGGCCTGACGTTTTACTATCATGACATGACCGACTCGGCGCTCCAGTATTTGAGAGAGTCCGCCGAGCTTTACCGCAAGGACCGGAACTATGAGCAGCTTCCCAAAGTGCTGAACATGCTTGCCACGAACAATCTTGGCAGCACCGGCAACCAGGAAAGCTCCATCACGCTGTATAACGAGGCTCTTTTCTATGCCAGAAAGAACAACGATCATGCGACCATGGCGATGATCTATTCCCAGCTTTCCAATATTTTCAGAATGAACGGCTCGTACCAGCAGTCGATCGAATTCATCTATAAATCCAAGGAGCATTACGAGAAAGCCGGTTTTATCGAAGGCGTCGCCTGGATCAATTACTCCATCGGGCGCATTTACACTACCATGAGCCTTTATGAAGAAGCGGAAAAAGTCTTTCTCGAAGGGCTCGAACTTTACCGGGGCTTGCCAGAGACCGTCAGCTCGCTGACGGGTGTGGCCATTTGCCTCGACGAACTCGGCCTGGTGCACCTTGAACTGGGCGATACGCAAAAGGCCCGCGAGTACAATACGAACGCCCTGGAGATCTACCGGAAGCTTGCATTGGATTTCGGCATGTCCAACGCCCTGAAGTACCGCGCCCGCATCGAACACCTCGAAGGCGAGACCGATCGGGCACTGGGCTTCCTGGACCAGTCCCTGAAAATTAAAAAAGAGATGAACGATATCCTCGGGCTTCCCGGCGTCTATGAGCTTTACGGCCGGATCTTTATGGAAAAAGGCTTGTTCTCCCAGGCGATCGACAGCCTGAATACGGGACTCCGGGTCGCGCTGAACAACAATCAGAAGAACCGCATCATGCTCCTGAACAAGAATCTGGGCGATGTGTATTATCGCTGCGGCGATCTCGAAAAGGCCTACGCCTACCAGGCGCAGTATATCGCCCTGTCGGATTCCGTTTATCAGTCCAAGGCCACGCGGGGAATGACCCAGCTTGAGGCCCTGTATGACCTTGAAGCCCGGGAAAGCAAGATCAATGAGCTGGAACAGGAAAATGTGATCAACGAGCTGCGCCTGGCCCGGGAGAGCACCCTGCGCAACCTGCTCCTGATCATTCTGAGCCTCATCGTAATCTTTACCTTTTTCCTGCTGAAACTGTATGCGTCAAATAAAAGAACGAACGTGGAACTGCGGGAAAACCAGAAAAAACTTCAGGAGCTCAACGCAACGAAAGACAAGTTCTTTTCCATTATCGCCCATGACCTGAAAAGCCCTTTTAATTCCATTATCGGGTTTTCGACGCTGCTGGAACGCTACAGCAAGCAAAAGGAATACGACAAGATCGGTGAATTTTCCGGGCACATTCTCGAGGTCTCCAGCCAGACCTTCAAACTGCTGGAGAACCTGCTCGAGTGGTCGCGGTCGCAAACGGGCAAGATCGCGTTCTCACCCGCGCCGGTCGACATTCAGGTCCCCATAAAAAACGCCGTGGATTTCATGTACCCCATCGCGGCGCGCAAGCAGATACGCTTAGAGATCGAGGCGGAATCCTGCACCGTCAACCTTGACCAGAACATGATGCACACCGTCCTTCAGAACCTGCTTTCCAATGCGATCAAGTATTCCCGCCGGGACGGGCTCGTCCGCATCACCGCCAAAAAAACGGACGGGACCCTTGAACTTTCGATCCGGGACGAAGGGGTCGGGATGGACCCGCAGGCCCTGGAGAAACTGTTCATGCTGGACAAGAACATCAGCACGCCCGGCACGGACGGAGAAAAGGGGACCGGTCTCGGCCTGATCCTGTGCAAGGAGTTCGTTGCCAAGCACGGAGGCACGATCACGGTCAGCAGCGAG
>CALMFL010000063.1 GCA_937862595.1 uncultured Fidelibacterota bacterium | reverse complement strand
CGTCCCGGGCTTCGGAGGCTTTCGCTCTTTTTTCCGGTTTATCGGTTCTTTTCTTTCAATAAGTCCCCGGCGACCCTAAAAAGCTCTTCCTCGCGCACGGGCTTGGCAATATAGCCGTCGCAGCCGGCGTCCAGCGCCTTTTGGCTGTCGCCTTCCATCGCATAGGCCGTCTGGGCGATAATGAGCACGTCCCGGTTGAATTCCCGGATCTTCCGGGTTGCCGTGAACCCATCCATCTCCGGCATCTTGACATCCATCAGGACGAGGTCGATCTCCGGTGCGTTTTGGACCTGGGCGACCGCCTCGGTCCCGTTGACGGCGACCCGGATCGTTTTGCACTGGTCTTCAAGCAGGGCTTTCAGGTAAAAGACCGACGAAACGTCGTCTTCCGCGATCAGGATGTCAAGTCCGTCGAAGGGCCTGTCGGAAGGGCGCTCTTTGGGCGTCCGGCTTCCCGCCGCGGCATCGGGTTGTTTCATGATCTCAAGCGGGAGCAGGAGGGAAAAAACGGAGCCCTCTCCGGGCTGCGATTCGACCCGCAGCGTTCCCCCGAGCATTTCCGAATAAGCCTTGCAGATCGCCAGCCCCAGTCCCGAACCCTCGTACCCTTTGGTGACGGTGAGGTCTGCCTGGACAAAACGTTCAAAAATGGATTCCAGGCGGTCGGCGGGAATGCCGATGCCGCTGTCACGCACATATAAGACCAGGGTTTCTTTTTCCGCCTTAGCTCCGATCTCAATGGAACCCTGCGACGTGAATTTCACGGCGTTCTTGATGAAATTGTCGAGAATGGATTCAAGCTTGTGCCTGTCGGTCACGATCAGGTCGTTTTCCTCGGTGAACGCCGTCCTGAGCTGAAACGCAAGTCCCTTGTTCTTGCCTTCCAACTTATGGAAATCATAGAAGTGCTGCAGTACCTCCGTGAGATGGAATTCTTTCGGATTCAGGTCGACCTGGCCCGCTTCGATCTTGGATATCTCGATGATATCGTTCAGGGTGTTCAGCAGACGGGTGCTGCTTTTCCGGATAATGGCAAGGTAGTTCGTGCGGACATCGGGGGTCAGGTCCTGCTTCTGCAGCAGGTCGATGAAGCCCATGATGCCGTTCATCGGCGTGCGGATCTCATGGCTCATGTTGGCCAGGAAAACCGATTTCAGTTTGTCGCTCATTTCGGCCTTTTCTTTTTCGGCCACCAGGGCGTCGGTCATTTTTTTTGCTTCGGTGATATCCTCGCGGATCGAAATGAAGTGATTGATCTCGTTCCTGTCGTTCAGGATTGAGGAAACGATGACGTCTTCCCAGAAATAGTCGCCGTTCTTCTTTTTGTTCCTGACCTCATTTCGCCAGTCCTTCCCGGCCAGGATCGTGTCCCACATGTCTTTGAAGAAGGAATCGGGATGATAGGCGGAATTCAGGATATGGGGGGTCTTTCCGATCACTTCCTCCTGGGTGTAGCCGGTGTGTTTGCAAAAGGCGGCGTTCACATATTCGATCGTTCCGTTGATATCCGTGATCACGGTGCTGGCAGGACTTTGCTCCACGGAATGGGACAGCAGTTTCAGCCGCTCTCCGGCCTGTTTGAGGTCGCTGATATTCCGCCCGATGCCCACAAGGCCTTCCACGGCGCCCCGGTCGTCGATGATCGGGGAAAGGGAGGTTTGGAAGTATTGTGTGCTGTCGCCGGCGGATAAGGACCATTCGTAGATGACGAAATCGCCCTTCAGGGCCTGTTCGTTGGCTTTTTCATGGATCAGGGCTTCTTCTTTGCTCATCATGTCGCGTGCGGTCTTTCCCAGAAAATGGTCGGGCGTTAACCCCTGCTGTTCGATCCAGGGGCCGTAGACGCCGGTGTGCCGCTGTTCGCGGTCCAGGGTGAATACGATATCCTGCATGGAGGCCATGATATTCTTGAAACGCGCCTCGCTTTCACGCAGTGAATTCTCCATCTCCTCCTTTTCAAGACGTGCCTGATCCCGCTGGATCGCTTCCCTGACCGCGAACGGCAGGCGCTTGATCTGCTCTTTCAGCACGTAGTCGTTCGCCCCGGCCTTCATGCACGCGACGGCGGTTTCCTCGTTGATCGATCCCGTAAGCATAATAAAAGGAAGGTTCTGCGACTGCTCGCGCGCAATCTTCAGGGCGCTCATGCCGTCAAAGGACGGCATGGAATAATCGGAGATCACGATGTCGGGTTCGAGCTTGTCAAGGGCGGCCCGGAAGGCTTTCTCGGTATCCACGACACGGGGAGAGAATTCGATCTTCTCTTTCCGCAGTTCGCGTTGGGCGAGTTCAACGTCGGTCGGCAGGTCCTCGACGAAGAGGATATTAAGAATGGGGTCGGATTTCATCTGGACATTCCTTCTGATAAAAAATATTACGGAAGTTCATTCAGCAACAGCCAGTACAGGCCAAGCTCATGCACCGCTTCGACAAACTTGTCGAAGTCGACGGGTTTAACGATATAGCTGTTCACGCCCAGCTGATAGCTTTTCACAATATCGGTCTCCTCGCGGGAGGAAGTCAGCACAATGACGGGAATGATCTTGGTTTCCGGATTGCTTTTGATCTCCCGAAGGACCTCCAGTCCGTCGACCTTCGGCAGTTTCAGGTCCAGCAGAACGATACGGGGACGAACGTTCGGCCGCCCGGAATAGGTGCCGCGCGAAAAGAGGAAATCGAGCGCTTCGGCGCCGTCCCTGACGACCAGCACGCTGTTGGTAAGATTGTTCTTTTTAAGCGCCCGCAAGGCCATTTCGGCGTCGTTCGGGTTGTCCTCCACGATCAGGATCTCGACTTCATTCGTTTCTTTCATTTTTCATTCCTTTATTTTCATGATGCGCTTTCCGCGGCAGGGAAAAGTAAAAACAGGCGCCCTTCTCTTCTTCACCTTCCGCCCACACCCTTCCGCCGTGGCGGTGAACGATGCGCTGTACGATAGCCAGTCCGATACCGGTGCCTTTGAAATCATCTTCCCGGTGCAGCCGCTGAAACACCCCGAAAAGCTTGTGTGTGTAGTTCGGATCAAAGCCGGCGCCGTGGTCCCGGATATAATATATCCGTTCGGTTTCATTTTCTTCGGCGCCGATCTCGATGCGTTTCGTTTCGGACCGGGCGCTGTACTTGAAGGCGTTGTCGATCAGGTTCTGCCAGACTTGCTTGATCAGGGCGGCGTCGCAGGGGGCAGGGGACAGCGCCTGGACCTTAATGTCAAATTGTTCTTTGATCTCCGGCGGTACGATATCAAGCAAAAGGGAATCCACGATCGCCCGCATATCGGTCTCTGCGATCTTCATATCGCTGCGCGAAATGCGGGAAAGATTCAGCAGGTCCGCGATCAGCTGGTCCATTTTCGCCGTGTTGCTCCGGATGACGTTCAGCAGCCGCAGTCCCTCCTGATCCAGCCTGCCGGCATGATCTTCGGACAGGAACTGAGAAAAACCGTCGATCGCCCGCAAGGGGGCGCGCAGGTCGTGGGAAACGGAATAGGTGAAGGCTTCCAGTTCCCGGTTCGAGATCTCAAGCTTGCTCCGTTCCGTTTTCAATTCCGTGGTGATCTGATTCAGGTCTTCGATCATGAACAGCATGGCCTTCTGGCTTTTGTCCAGGGTCAGGACCTTTTCCTGAAGCTCCGCGGTCCGCCCCGCTACCTGCGATTCCAGGTTTTCCTTCAATTTGATCAGCTCTTCCCGGGCTTTTTTCCGCTCGCTGATATCCCGGAAGGTGACGACCGCTCCGCTCACCGTGTCCTTTACAATAATGGGATGGGAAAAATACTCAGCCGGGAACGCGGTCCCGTCCGCCCGCCAGAGCACCTCATCTTCGGTATGCGTTTCCATGCCTTTTTTGAAAGCGAGGAAGATCCTGCAGGATTCTATCGGGAAAGGCGATCCGTCGGGATGGCTGTGATGGATCAGGTCGTGCATGTTCTTGCCGGTCACATCCGTTTCCCGTTTATAGCCGAGCATGCGGAGCGCAGCGTCATTGCAGAAGGTGCAGCGGCCCTCCGTGTCGATCCCGTAAATGCCCTCTGCCGTCGAATTCAACAAAAGCCGGTTCTGTTTCTCCCGCATCTCCAAATCGTCATGAATAATTTTGGATTCCGTAATGTCTGCGATATTCCCGTACAGCCGGGTGATATTTCCTTTTACCTTTTCCGCATGACCGCTGGTCCGAACCCACTTATCGCTCCCGTCGGCGGTTTTCAGGCGGAGCTCAAGACGGTAGGGCTCCCCGGTTTTCAAGGTTTTTTGAAAGGCTTTGTCCAGGATCTTCTGGTCCTCCGGAAGAAAAAAGGAGATGTCGCTGCCGTATTCCGAAGGATTATAATTCTCTTTGGAAACGCCGTGAAGGGTATAGGCGCCGTCCGTCCAGAAGACGCGTTTGCTTTTTACGTCGTATTCCCATCCGCCGATCCCGGTGACCTTTTCCATCTCGCCGAGCAGGAGATTTTGTTTATGAAGCGATTCCAGCGTGTTCTTGTGGTCGCGGATCTCGCGCTGAAGTTCAAGGGTCCGGGATCTCACTTCCCGGCGCAGGATCAGGATCATGGCCATGCCCATGAAAATGATGAACGGAAGGATGATCTTCAGGGAAAAAAAGAAGATATCCGCCGGACTGAGTTTCCCGCCCTCGCCGGGGCCGAACCAGCGGTAACGCAGCGTTTCGTAAGTGTCGTTCGCGATGACGATGGAAAGTCCTTCGTTCAGGCGCGCCAGCAGTTCGTCATCCCCTTTTTTTACCGCGAAACAGAAATCCTGGCGGAATTCCGGCAAGGAAAGGCCCAGGGGAATAACGTTGCGGATCCGCGTTCTTTTCAGCAGTTCGATGCCCATGATCCGCTGGGTGATCACGGCGTCGTATTCGCCCTTTGATAACGCCTGGAAAGCTTCTTCAAAGGTATGCGTTGCGTAAATACGGTCTGAGATCTTTTCTCTTCGGGCGAATTCTTCGGCGTTGTCGCCTTTCATGACGGCAAGGCTTTTATCTTTAAGATCGCCCAGCGATTGAATGTCCTTCCTTCCTTTTTTTACAAAGATGGCGCCGTGCAGGGAAAGGTAGGGCATCGTGAAATCATAGTACGCTTCACGCTCCGGCGTGCGTCCGACAAGCGGCAGAGCGTCGATCTTCCCTTCGGCCAGGTCCTGTTTGATCCGTTCCCAGACGCCGACCCGGATCTCCGGCTCAAGTCCCGCCGCGGCGGCGGCGGCGCGGAAAAGGTCGATGGAAAAGCCGGCGGCTTTGCCGTCTTTGCCGACAAAACTGTAGGGAGGATAATCGGGTTCCGCCGCGACGGTGATCGTATTGCGCTGCGGGACCGTTTCCGCCGGCAGCGCCGGACAAAGCCCGCAAAACACAGCGAAGGCGATCAGGAGCAGACGGAGGGACTTGGTCGTGCCGGCTTCTGTCATGTTAACCGTGCCTTTAATGCTTTCAGTTCATCGCTTAATTCTTTCATGCGCAATTCGCGTTCGACCGTCACCTGATGAAAATGTTCCAGTTCGGCCACGCGCTCCCGGAGCTCTTTTGTCTTTTCTTCCACCTGTTTTTCAAGGTCGTTTTTCAGTGCTTTTAATTCGTTCTCGGCCTTTTTTCGTTCGCTGATATCCAGCACGATGGCGGTGAAAAGCCGTTCGTTTTCATAGTCAATGAGCTGAAGATGCACCTCAACCTCATAGAAAGTCTTGTCTTTTCGGTAATGCCGGGCTTCAAAGACGATATGGTCCCGAAGGTTTTCTTTCAGGGGCCGGATCATCGCGTCGAACTCGGCGCGGCTTATATCCGTTTTCAGGTCCGGCAGCGTCAGCTGAAGGATCTCATCCCGCGAATAGCCCGTATGGTCCAGGGCGGATTTATTCGCTTCAAGGATCTTCAGGGTCAGGGGGTCGAAAATATAGATCTCGTTCAGCGAAGATTCAATGATCTTGCCGAGCCGGTCGATGCGTCTTCGGTCGCGTTCCTTTTCGGTGACATCGCTGACAAAGCCCAGGAAGCGCTCCTCGTTGATCTTCACGGC
>CALMFL010000062.1 GCA_937862595.1 uncultured Fidelibacterota bacterium | reverse complement strand
GAAAATCTTTCCCATCCGGCAAAACGTAGTCCTTTGTCAGCGTATCTCCCTCAAGGCCCACGACACTCGCGCGGTGTGCGAATTCAAGGCAGTAGCGTCCCGTATCCGGCGGCTGGGCAAAAAGCGGGACCGAATCCAGCGACCAGACGGCATACCAGTAGCCGGAAACATGAACGTACTGGCCGTAATAATAGGGTTCAAGCCGGGTCCATTCGGGCGCTTCGCCCCCGCAGGGATAATAGCGGTAACGGTAATCGTAGTTCAGCACCGAATCCCCGGCGTCCAGGTAAATGCTGAACTGGTGATGCGTCAACCACAGCTGGGCTCCGGGCAGAAGGGTCCCGATCTCTCCGTAGGAAAATGTATTCTGTATGACGCTGATCTCCCAGTAACCCGTAACGGTATCCGCGCCGATGCCGAAAAATACGTACTGATTTGAGAACTGGATCTTCGTTGCATGTGCCGATGCGAAAAAACAACAGAAAATGATCAAGGCTGTCAACTGTTTCATCGTGTCCCCCTCGATGTCGCGTTCAGCTCCGGAAAAGGTCCGGAACGATGAAAAATAGAAAAAAAGGAATTGTCTTCAAAGGAATTACAGGGCAGGCGCCGTTCCCGTCACGAATCCGTGACCGCGGACACAGATCGTCTCAGGTTTTAAAACAGACCGGCGCGCGAAACCAGAAGGTCATAGTGCTCTTTATACTCGCGTGCAGCCAGATAAAAAGCGTACCAGTCGGTACGGGCAAAATCCGGGGCCGGATCTGCCGCATGAACAATGCTTTGGGCATATTTTTTCTTCCGGTAATCGCGGAAAGCGGCGCGGATCCAGGCATGCGGATCATAATGAAGCGCCGGATCGTGTTCGTCAAAAAGACGGTTTTCCAGCAGAAAGGATTTCCAGACGGATGCGCTTTCACGCCGGGAGACGGGCCGGACCAGCTGTTCACGGAACCGGGATATGTCCTGAAATGCAACGGGGTCGCCGAGGATCTTGGGATGAAGGGCGATCAGGCGTTTCAGCACATCGGCGATCTCATCGAAAGCGGCTTGGTAGCGCTTGGGGTTGCTGATGGTGCCGCTGTCGGCATAGTGCGCGAAAAAGGATTTTCCGGTATCGTATTTATAGCGCCATTCTGCTGACGCGATATCCGGAAGCAGTCCGACATGGCTGTGGCTGTACATCGGCAGGATGCGTCCGAAAAGACGGGAGAACAGTCCGTCGAAATTGATCAGGTACCAGGTGACAAGCCGGTCGTCCAGGCCTTCCACGGTGGAACGGACGTAACCCAGTCCCTGCACGCGGTTCAGACGGCTGATAATGGCGCTGAACCCCTGGTGCGCCCAGGCATCACCCAGCACGTGCAGGAGAATGCCCACATGATAGGGGTCCCCGGACTTCAGGGCTTTCTCGATAAGGGTCCTGAGCAAGGGAGAATCCGGAAAAGTGCGCATTTTCTCCTGAAAACGGCTCCCGCGCAGCGCAGGAATAAAATGGAAGGGAGCCAGTTCTTCGGTCATTTTACGATGGCGGTAGCTCCAAACCGTCATGATGCGGGGACAGGTCGCGCAGCGGTCAAGCCCCCGGCGTTTTCCAAAGATATGACATTTTGTTCCGCGGGGCGTTCTCTTGAAATACACGCGTTCGATCAGCGCATCGTCGACAAATTGCGAGGAATAGGCGATACGGTAGGAGACTTCCTTATTGATCCCGAGCATCCTGCACAGGGCGAGGACCGCATAGTAATGACTTCCGCATTCCATGGCGTGAATATAGAAGAATTATCAGACAAGTAAAAAACTATTTTTTTCGGAGCGACATGGGATTTTTTATAAGCGTGTTCTCTATTGGCCGCGCGCTGCCTTTAAATGTCCAAACCGCTGATCCTGAACGATTCCATCCGGCATTTTATGTATAATCTCCACGAAAGATTTAAATCGACCTCACACAAGGAGCCATTTATGCGTATCCTGATCACCGGTGCCTCGGGCACGATCGGTTCAGCTCTGCTGAAACAGCTCGGCGAACAGCCCGAACGGCACGATATTACCGTGTTTGACATCGAGACCCGGCAATCCCGCCGGCTTTTCTCGTCCTGCCAAAACCGGATCACGGTCATTTTTGGAGATATCACCTGCCAGGATGACGTCGACGCTGCCTGCCGTGACCAGGACGTGATCATCCATCTGGCAGCGATCATCCCCCCGCTTGCGGACCGCTGTCCCGATCTGGCACACAGGGTGAATGTGGACGGAACCCGGCATGTCCTTTCAGCGATGCAGCGTCTTTCTCCCGGTGC
>CALMFL010000061.1 GCA_937862595.1 uncultured Fidelibacterota bacterium | reverse complement strand
AGGTCGGCAGGGCCAGGGAATTGTAGGCGTCGAGCAGGATCACATCGGTCAGCATGACCGCCATATAGATGATCATGATCTCGGAAAAGTAGAATTCCTGCGGATGAAAGACGCCCTTCCGGGCGACCTCCATCATGCCGCTGGAAAAGGTCGCGCCGATGAACACGCCGACGCTCGCGATGGTCATAATGACCCAGTTCTTCGCCGCCTTCGCGCCCCGGGCGGAATTCAGGAAATTCACGGCATCGTTCGTAACGCCAACAACCAGATCTGATGCGGCTAAAAAGAATAGCACGATCACCATCAGGATGTAAATTGTCATGTATTTTCCCTTTATATGTCGTTGAATATAATTATGTCAGCCACGACGGCAAAACTTTTTTTTATAAAATTTAAGCGCTCTTGTTTTTCAGCTTTCCGGCAGGTTGTTTGAACAAAATATCCGTCAAATTTTTCAGCGAAAGAAATCGTTGAAGACATCGATCTGCCCGGATCGTTTTTCCCGGGTTCCCGCTCCCGGCGTTCCGGAAGCGTCCTTCCGGGGCGCAAATTTGCTTTGCACTTTCAGCAGGCGGATCACATGGGAAAGCAGGTCGCGGATACCGAACAGCAGGCTCATGTACAAAAGCGTGTTCCGCGTGTTGGTCTCCCCGCTCTTCACGCGCCGGATCTGATTGCTTTGATATTCGCTGATACGGTCGAGCAGTTTTTCCTGGCTCCGCTTGATCTTTTCCTTGTCATGATAGTCCTGCCGCTCCACGCAGGATGTGACCTGGCCGAAAATACCGCTCATCTCGTTGCACAAGGCCTGAAGCTCCGTGTATTGCTCGTGGATAATGCCGCGGTGCTTGTTGTAAATATGTTCGTAGGCGGCGCCGATGACGTAATTGATCGTATGGGAAAATTCGCGGATATAATGCAGCATCTGAAGATAAAAATGTCCGTATTCCAGGGAGTCTTCTTCCAGGTTCCGGAGACGTACCGTGAAGCAGTTCTTTCTGCTCTTGGTGTCCAGCATCAGTCCGTTGCTTTCTTCAAGCAGCGTCTTAATGTTCTTTCGGTCTTCCTGATAAGCCGCTTCGATGGTCTTCTCAAACAGTTCCGGAATTTGGCGGAGGATTTTCATGGTGTGCTGGTTGCACATGGTGTAGATATCGTTGCTTTCGTCCTCTTTCTCCGTTTCTTTCCGTTTCTCGCTGTTGCGGTGTGAGACGAAGGTGCGGTAAAGGACAAAAAGCGAGAAGGCGAAGAGCAGCAGCGTGGCGACGATGCCGCCCCAGCGGATCAGAAATGCAAAGATCATGGAAACGGTCAGCGCAATGATCGCCGTCAGGAACCATCCCCCGATCACGGTGAACACGCCGGAGATCCTGTAAACCGCGCTTTCGCGGCCCCAGGCCCGGTCCGCCAGGGACGTCCCCATGGAGACCATGAAGGTGACGTAGGTGGTTGAAAGGGGCAATTCGAACGAGGTGCCGAGGGCGATCAGACAGCTTGCGATCGTCAGGTTCATGGAGGCACGGATGAGATCGAAGGACTGCGCTTCTTCTTCCGGGTTCAATACCGGCCGGGAAAAGCGCTTTTCAACCGCACGGCGCACGCTCTTTGGCACGATCCCGCGGAAAAATTCATTCACGTTCACGATGGCGTGAACGACCGCGCGCGACAGACCGGTCGAACTGAAACGTTCCTCGCCGATATCCTGCCGGGCAATGCTCAATTCGGTCCGGCTGACATGGCGGGATTTCTTGGAGACCCACAGGGTGATCGCCATGACCACGCCCGCGATGAGCAGAAGTCCGGTCTCGGTCTTCATGGTCCCGGTCATGAATTGCATGGAAAAGGTATGCGGATCGGCGCCGGGCACGGAGGAAAAGACAGTGAAGGCTTTGAACCCGGCAAGCGGGACGCCGATAAAGTTGACCAGGTCGTTCCCGGCGAAAGCAAAGGCCAGCGAGAAGGTGCCGATAAGAATGATCAGGCGGGGAATATTGATCCTGACCGTCCAGCGAAGAAGCTGAATTAGCACGGCCCAGCCCAGAAAGGAAAGCCCGAATATTTCCCAGGCGTGGCCGGAAATATAGGTCTTGATCTCCGGGGTCATAAAAGAGGCGCCGTCGGCGCCCTTGACCAGAATGAAATAGGTGATAACCGCAATGCACAGGCCGCCCCATATCGCGCCGTAGCGGGACAAGCCTTTCTGATATCTGAATGTGAAAATCAGGCGGGTGATGAATTGCACCAGACTTCCCGCCGCAAACGCAATGAGGACGGAGATCAGGATCCCCGCAATGATCGCCATGGCTTTTTCGGAGTTGATAAAATCCGACAGGTCGCTGAGGCTGCCTTCCGGTGTCCGGCCGATCCTGATCAGCGAAACGGCCAACGCCGCCCCCATTAACGAAAAAACGACCGAAACGGTCGTTGAAGTCGGAAGCGCCAGGGTATTGTAAACGTCGAGAAGGATAACGTTCGTCAGCATGACCGCCAGGTAGATGACCATGATCTCGGAGAAATTGAACTGTTCGGGATGAAAGATCCCCTTCCGCGCAACTTCCATCATGCCGCTGGAAAAGGTGGTGCCCAGAAGGATGCCCAGGCTGGCGATGCTCAGGATGATCCAGTTCTTGGCCGCTTTTGCGCCGCGGGCGGAATTCAAAAAATTAACGGCATCGTTGGTGACGCCGACAACAAGCCCGGACACGGCTAAAAAGAAGAGCATGATCACCATGAGCAAATAGATCGACATAAACCTGCCTGATATGACAATAAATTTAACCCGACGGCAGGAAGTAACAAATATATTTTTTTGCTAAAAAAAGAGAAGAAGCGCCGTGGGAATGACGCTTCTTCTGAAGAAAACCGCTGTGCCGGTTTATTCTTTATGTGTACTTAAAATCGTCCGTTTTCATCAAGCCAGGACCAGTCAAGCAGCCAGTTCACCGTACCGAAAGCGCCCTTAAAATCGACGGTCTCAAAAAAGTCATCGGCAATGACAGCGTCCACATTCTGAAAGGCCGGGCCTGCAGCGGCGGGCAGGACCGTTATCGATCCGGCAGCGGCCGTTTCCCGGCCGACGGCGCCGATGGTAACGGCCGTATCGATGGCCGTCAGACCGTAATCGTCCTTGAATTGTCCGCTTTTACAATTATAAATGATATTGTTGGGTGAAAAATAAAGGTAATCCGGACTTGTTCCCGGGCTTGTTGAAACCAGGGCAAGGGTCGGATCGTCCGTGATCCGGATACCGCTCTCTTTTCCGTCAACCATGATCATGTTCCTGAAGTCCCCTCCGGAACCTTCACGCATGCGGATCATCTGGTCGTTGTCGGCGACGACCGAACTGTCGCCGGAACCGATCAGGGTGACGTTGGAAAATTTCGGATGCGAGCGGGGCTGTTTGTCCATGTCGGATCCGTCGTTGTCCATTTCAAAAGCCCGGTTCCCGTCCTCATCGCCCATCAGGGCAAAAAGGTATTGTCCGCGCCCCTGATAACCGAGATCGGTGTCAAAGGCATCGTCACCGACGAACAGAACGGAACAGTATTTCAGGTCCACGGTGCCGCCGAACATTTCAAATCCGTCATCGAGATTGAACGCAACCTCGCAGTATTCCACGCTCGTACCCCGGCCGACCCCGGCCAATGTGATCCCGTTGATCTCGTTGTCCTGGCCGATCGAGCGGCCGCCGTACCAAACGCGGACATAGTTGAGAATACCGCTGTTGTCATCGGG
>CALMFL010000060.1 GCA_937862595.1 uncultured Fidelibacterota bacterium | reverse complement strand
GCGGAAGCGATCGCGGAAAAGTTGTGAAACGCGAGACGTGAATCGTAAGACGTGAAACGTAAGACGTAAGACGTGAAATGCATACGACATAGACCATAACCCGGCTTTTCGCCGGGTTTTTCTTTTCTTGACATTATTAATGCACGAAGAGGAATAATAAATATAATCAACAAAGAGATTGCCGAATATTAAAATAATTAATAAAATCACTTGACATTATTAATTATGATAATTATTATTTGTTTGAAAGGAGACAGATATGGTTCACGAATGGCAGGCATTGACAAAAATGACGGAAGGCAGGGACCTTAAGGTAACCCGGGTTCACGTTCCCGAAGCCGGTATTTCCATAGAGGGCGAATTTGCGCTTCCGCCGCTGGCGCGGCTTTCGGCCGATGACCAGTTGTTCGCGGCGGTCTTTCTGAAGACGCACGGGTCGATCAAGCAGATGGAAAAATACTTCGGGATCAGTTATCCGACGGTCAAGAACCGTCTGAACAAGATCGGGAGCCGGCTGGATATGGTCAATATTGACGTCGTCATTGAGGAGCCCGAAAAGGAGAAAGAGGACCGACTGGACCTTCTGGATAAATTGGGGAACGGAGAGATCACGCTGGAAGAGGTCTTGAAAGGATTGGAGTAAGAAGATGGGCATCAGGATCATGGAGAAGAACAAGGAAAAACCCTTCCGGCTGTATTTGCCGGGTGCACTGATCTTCATTTTTCTCTTTCTTATTCTGTTATTGCTGATCATTCCGGTCATCTTCGTGATGGCCGGCTTGTTGATATGGAATCTGATACCGGGAGAAGGGAAAAGGGCACGGGCATATACAAAAATATTCTTCAGCATTCCTTCCTTGTTTTGGGCAATGAGTGGGTTGACTGTTGATATAGATTCAAAGGATACGATCGTTAAAATCAATTTTTAGGAGATAATACCATGAATGAAGAACAATTAAAAGTGCTGGCCATGATCGCAGAAGGCAAAATCAGCGCCGAAGAAGGCGGGAAACTGCTTGACGCGCTGGAGAAAAAAAGCGAGAGGCCCCTTGCGCCCGCCCCGGTGAAGCCGGAAAAGGGGAACATTAATTATCTGTATGTCGATATCAACCCCAAGGCCGGTGCCAAAAACGAAAAAGTGCACGTCAAGGTGCCGCTGGCGTTGGTCCGCGCAGGCGTGAACATCGCATCGATGCTGCCGGTTGACGTACGGGACAAGATGAACAGCGCCATGGGCGAAAAAGGCATGAAGTTTGATATGTCAAACCTGAAACCCGAGAATATCGAAGCATTGATCCAGGCCCTGGAGGAAATGGAAGTCAATATCGATTCGGACGAACAAACCGTCAGGGTTTATTGCGCCTGATCCGAGACATATCCTCCGCCAATACTTAGTCCGCGAATTTTACGGATTATTTTAAGGCTGAGACTAAGGGATAAGATCGAGGACCCACTCCGGGTCCTTTTTCGTTCCCTAAGCAGCGGATTCGCCGGCAGACCCGTCATCCCCCTACGCTCTGCGAGCTTCCCACTTCGCTCCGATCCCGAAAAGTCGGGATGGAGCTTCGAGGGACACGTCGGCGGACAAGCCCGTCATCCTCCTACGCTCTTCGAGCTTTGGCGGACAGGCCCTTTACCCGTCACCCGTCACCCGTCACCCGTTACCCGTTACCCGTTACCACTTACCTTCTTTCAATACCGTTTCGATCATGGCGAGATAATTCTCGGGTTTGACATACTCGGGAATGGAATTCGAGGACCCCGCGCACCAGCCGCCCTTGCCTTTTGCGATGGCGATGAACTTCCGGGTCAGGTCGCGGATCTCGTCCGGCGTGGCGCGGCAGAGCTGATCGACGTCGATGCCGCCGCAGAGGCAGAGCTTGTCGCCGACGCGCTCCTTGAGTTCCGCCATGTCCATGGAAATGGGCTCCACGGGATGCAGGCTGGTGATCCCGATATCATTGATGAGGTCGGGCATGACGTCGTAAAGAACACCGTCCGAATGAAAAATGAACGGGATGCCGCGTTCCTTTGCCAGCCTTCCGATCCTGCGCAGATAAGGGAAAAGATTTTCACGGTAAAAATCCGGATTGACCATAAGGCCCGAAGAGTAGGCAAGGTCGTCACTGTACCATAACACCTTAACAAAATCCATGCTTGCCATGGTCTCGAACATGCTGAACACCAGGTCGCCGATCTTTTTGAACATGGCGTTGATCAGGTCCGGATCTTCGTACATCTTCATGGAAAAATTCTCGAAGCCCAGCATTTCCCAGACCGTGGTATAGATATCGCCGTACTGACCGATAATGCCCATGTCGTCCGGGATCAGTTTTCCGGCCTCCTCGAGACGGGAATATTCAAGGTCCTCAATGCGGGCCCAGGGATAGGCTTCAAAGGATTCCCAGTCCTGCACCACACCGTCGTGTTCCGAGGACCAGGAGCGGTCTACCGCCACATTGGCGTTCTTGGCGATGGAGCGGTTCGTATCGATATGAATGCCCGGCTGGACTTTAATGAAATCGTAGCCCAGACTGCGCATGAAGGCGATCTCGTCCTTCACCCTTAGGACCGGACGCCCCATGATCTTTTCCCGCATTTCGGGATGGATCCCGAGTTCGATCAGGGGAATGTAATCGTTGGTCTTATTGAAAAGCGTTTTCTGGAAATGCTCGAAATCGGGTTTTCGAAGATGGGAAAACATGGCACCCCTTTTTATGCGGCAATACCCAGAAGGCGCTTTGCTTCGGTGACTGCCTGGTTGGCGTTCTTTGCGTATCCCTCGGCGCCGATCTCTTCGGCAAAGCCGGGCGTTACGGGCGCGCCTCCGATAAAGACCTTGTTGTCAAGGCCGTTGGCGCGCAAAAGCTCGATGACGCCCTTCATGTTCTTCATGGTCACGGTCAAAAGAGCGGACATGCCGATGATCGCTCCGGGGTTGTTCGTTGCGGCTTCCAGGAATTTCTGTGCCGGCACATTGATCCCCAGATCTTCGATCTGGAATCCGGCGCCCTCCAGCATCATGCAGACGAGATTTTTCCCGATGTCGTGCATATCCCCCTGAACGGTCCCGATGATGACCTTGCCGAGGATCAGGTCCGATCCTTCCAGCAGCAGCGGCTTGATCAGTTCAAGTCCCGATTTCATGGCTTTGGCGGAGAAGAGCATTTCGGGGACGAAGATCTCGTTCCGCTCGTAGCGCTGACCGACAATGCTCATGGCGGGAATAAGTCCCTGCATGAGGATATCCTCAACCGCCACACCGTCATCGATCGCTTTCCGGGTCAGTTCGCGGACGCCCGCTTTTCCCTCGAGGTCCTTGGGGAATTTGGATGCCGCATCGATATGTCCCTGTACAACGCAGAACTTGATATTTTCCAGCAGTGTCATAGCATACTCCTATTTAGTCCGTGCCCGAAAATATATCCTTTGTGCCTGCCATATTCAACGAAAAAAGGCATGCCGGGTCCGACGCGGCTGAAATTAAGGAAAAATTAACCCTCAGCGGCAGCCTTTCGCGAACCCGGCCGCTTTCACAGGGGGCGATCTTCAATAAAGAGATGAATTCATTCAAAAAAAACCATAACTTAGGGGATCGGAATCTTGAACCATAAGGAGTACATGATGAAACAACTGAAAGAGATCCTTTTGAATATCCGCAAACTCGCGTCGGCGGAAAGCGTCCTGCACTGGGATATGGAAACCTACATGCCCGAAGGCGGCGGCGAATACCGCGGGGACGTGATGGCTTACCTCAGCCTGCTCACGCACCAGATGGCCACCGGCGCCGCACTGCGTGACGAGCTGTCCCGCCACATTGATCTGAAAAGCGGTGAATTCGTCAACATCACCCTGAGCGAAACGGATAAACGCATGATCTATTTGACTTGGAAGGACCTAAAAAAACAGCTTGTCCTTCCGGACGCGTTCGTCGAGGAAATGTCCAAACATGTTTCGGCCACCCAGCAGGTCTGGACAAAAGCGCGCAAAAACAACGATTTTACCGCCTTCGCCCCCTATCTTGAAAAAATGATCGCACTGAAAAAACGCGAAGCGGAATACTACGGATACGAAGAAAATCCTTACGACGCCCTTCTGGACGGCTTTGAACCCGGCATGACAACAACGCGCGTTGATACGCTTTTCGGCGGACTGAAACCGCGCCTGGTCAGCCTGGTCGAACGGATCGGGAACGCCGCGCCGATCGACGACACCCCGTTGCGCCAATCCTTCGATACAAAAGAACAATGGGCCTTCGGCCTAAAGATCGCAAATGCGATCGGACTGGACATGACCCGCGCACGGCAGGATGTCTCGGCGCACCCCTTCACGATCGGCTTCCACCCCGACGACGTGCGGATCACCACCCGCCTGAACGATAAGATGCTTCTGTCCGGCCTTTTCTCCACGATCCACGAAGGCGGGCACGCCATGTATGAGCAGGGCCTGCCGAAACACCACTTCGGCACGCCGTTGGGAGAAGCCGCCTCCTTCGGCATCCATGAAAGCCAGTCCCGCCTCTGGGAGAACATGATCGGCCGCAGCCGGGAATTCTGGGACTACGCCCTGCCCATCCTGAAAACGCATTTCCCGCAGCTTGAAAAAGTCGCCCCGGAGGACTGGTACCGCATGATCAATATCGTCAAACCCTCCCTGATCCGGGTCGAGGCAGACGAGGTGACCTATTCCCTGCATATCATGCTGCGCTTTGATATCGAAAGCATGATGATGAACGGAACGGTAAAGGTCATGGACCTGCCGGGCATCTGGAACGAGAAGATGAAGGAATATTTCGGGATCACACCGGCGAACGACGGAGACGGCGTGCTTCAGGATGTGCACTGGTCCTTCGGCGGGATCGGGTATTTCCCGTCCTACGCCATGGGCAACCTCTACGGCGCCCAGATCATGGAACGGGTTGAGAAGGACATCCCCGGTCTTTGGGCCGGGGTCCGGGAAGGAAAGTTCGAAGCTTTAAAGACCTGGCTGAACAGGAACGTCCACGAGCACGGCCGCTATTACGACCCCGAAAAGCTCATCGAAACGATCTCCGGCGCACCCCTGAGCGCGGATCCGTTCATGAATTATCTGGAGAAGAAATATACGGAGATCTATCGACTGTAAAGGAGAAAAGGAGAAAAGGAGAGGGGGAGAAAAGGAGATATCTGAACCTTCTAAACAAGGGTAAGACTTTTTGGTTACACGTTTTAAAGTGAAAGATCATTTCGTCGCAGACGTTAGATCCCGGATCTTAGGTTTCTGATCGATCATAGATCACAAATCAACGATCTGCGATTTGCAATCAAGGAGCCCCGGGGGAGCGACACCTCCCAGAATATCAAACATTGATTAACGATTTACGATATACGATGTAAAAAAGCCCCTGAAAATTGAAAAAAAATCAATCATTCTTCGCTAAAGCTAAGAAAGTCAGGGTGATATTCGATTTTCGAGGATTTAACATATCAATATTACATGTTTCTTCTTAATTGCTAACGGTTAGTTGATAATCGGGGGTTAAAAACAGGGGGATAGAGGTTGTTAAATTAATGGGGATGAATTTTATGTTTAAGATATTGAAAATCAGTTAATATGTTTTATGAGAATATCTGCTGTTTGTTTTTCAAGAAGTGACAGGGCAAAGCATTTATTACCCAGGTCTTTTAACGAGGCGCCGATATGAAAAACTTTCTCTTGATCCAGTATTAAAAATCTGTCATGAAAATCAAGATTATATTCAACTGAAATTGTTGAATATTGTGCTTTATATTTGCTGATATCCAAACGAAATTGCTTTGTTTTGCTGCGAGTAATGATCTTCAGGCTTACGCCCTTTTTACGCTTGTTCATTAAGGTGAGGACAGAATCATCAATGTAATTGTCAATAAGTGTAATAGATTTGTTGGCTGATCGGATAATATTTGAAATGAACGAATAGGAGTCAAAGATCTGGCCTTTATAAAAAACGCCTTGTTGAATGACTTTATTATGGTTGAGTGCGGTAAATATTTTATCCAATTGGGATTCGGTTTTGATCTGAGCTTTTTCAAGATGGCTTATTCTTGAATTGAGCGATCGACCGTTTAACGCTGATTTTCTTAGCGCTACGAAAAACCGAATGATAATAATGCTGACATCAACAGCCCGCTCTGATGTCAATACGGACGAAATAGCCGCAACGCCCTGCTCGGTAAAGGCATAAGGCAATGCACCACCCAATGCACGTTTTGAAGGTATCGCATTTTGCGATACCAAAAGATCAATCTCTTCTTCCGTTAGCCGGAACATGAAATCATCCGGGAAACGTTTTGGATTCCTTTTGACCTGTTCACGAAGGCGGGTGGATTTGACTTGATAAAAAGTTGCCAAGTCCCTGTCCAGCATCACCGGAGTTTCCCTAAGCTCATAGATAAGATCGATAATATTATTATCGGCAATAAGGCCGTTCTTATTCAATATGCCCCCCGAAATGTTCAGTATAATTTATGAAAACAGACGAAGTGTAACTACCGGGAAAATCAATGTGTGATGTAAGTCACAATTATACCTTTTGCCGGAATGTTTTTACAGCGCAGTTGTCAGGGCGGAAAAAGATATCGAAAAAATAGCGGTAGACCTGACAATCCCGCCCTCCCGGATCCGGGTTATGAGTTCCTGTATGCAGGCACTTTAATACCGCGTTATCATTCCGTTTTGGTCGATCGCCTGCTTTTCATTTTCTGCCAGCGAAAAAGACAATTCGGTCCAGGCCGTTCCCTCAATGCCTTTGAGTTCGATCCCGTTCTCCGTTTTGGTGACAGTAAACAAAAAATCCGCAAGACCGGCGTCTTTATTGGATGAAACCGCGTTCAATACGGTCATGCCATATTCGTCAACAGCTTGCGGCCGGTAATTGTTAAGGCTGAATGACACGTCAAGCCAGGCACTGCCCTCAAGGCTTTTCATTTTAATTCCGGTGTTGGTTTTCTCAATAACAATTTTAAAACCCTTTAGATCAGGCGCATTTTTTCCACGAGCGATCAATGCAGAACCTGCCGTTAATAAAAATAACACTGCAACGAATAAACTCAGGATCGGTCTGCTAAAATTCAATTTTACTTTCATGTTTCT